>JALHRC010000014.1:5123-37264 GCA_022841645.1 Minisyncoccota bacterium | reverse complement strand
GTTAAGAAACAAGGCGCCAAGGAGTATACACAAATCCATCAAGACCACCCCACGCTGTTTACCTAAAACAATCGAACGAAGTCACTGATACCTCACCGCTTGCGGTGGGGTGGTTCATTTGCAGATAGGTTTTTTGATCCTCTTCCTCATTTAGTTCAGCCCGCGTACTACTATAGCCATCAGGAATAAAGAGTCGATCCCAACCATACCCATTTTCTCCCGTCGGCACCTCCGCAATTTCTCCACTGAGGCCACCCTCAAACAGTTTCACCGTCTCCCCATCATAGAAACCAAAAACGCATTTTGCCTTTGCACGACGACTCTGTCCGTTAATCATCGAACAAATTTTCTCAAACGGAACGTTATCAACAAAGAACCGTATAAAAGGCCCTGGTAAGCCGTTGAGGGCTTCAAACTCCAGAGAAACATCCTCCACAATAACCGCAGTCTTAATCTTGTCGTACGCCTGCCTGACTTTATGTTCAACTATCTCGTTTAGATCAAGCGATTGGATTTCATCTAAGTCGAGTTTTACGTGATCGACCGGATGGCCGAGATATTTAGCCAAATAGTCCGCCTTTTTCTGGTTGCCGGTGATGAAAGTGATGTTCATAATTTCTATTCCCCAAAAGACTGCTTTGCCTCTCCCGAGACCAGACGGAAATGGAGATGTTGGGAATCCTGAAAGCTGCCGCCGTTAGTAATAATCTTGTAGTTACTTTAGCCAAATCCTTCTCTTTTATAAAGTTTATCCAAGCTTCAGACATATTTATTGCTCGCTGCAAATGGAAACTTCTGATTCTCCTTATTTTAAGCCTTTAAATTAGCTTTTACTTGCCATTTGCAGCTCCCCTTGCAAATGACTGGTTGAGTTTCTTAGGGATACTTGTTCCAACTTTCTTGTAAGAAACACCTCCTCTAAATTTAGAATCGACTTTCTCTAGAAGACCCTTGTCCACCCAGAGCTTTAGTTGACGGGACATCTTAATCGTGTCGCTTATTCCTGTTATGTCTCGAGCTTCCTTATTTGTGATCCGGAAATTCTCATCCAGGAATTTGCTCACTGTATCCCAGTACTCAACCTTTTGAAGGTTGAGTAACATCAAGAGGACCGTATTGGGACGCATGGTCGGAGGAAAGTATAGAGGCTCATACAAATTCATTTCCTTCATAACTTTAAACATACGGTCAACCCCTTCACCTATATCGAGATTTGGAGCAGATTCAAAACGATTTAAAGTCCTTAAAATTATTGGATTCCTAGCAAATCTTTCTGTACGAATATTTTCTGTAGTTATATGGCCTGGGTAGGTGCCTGGGCTCTCGATCTCAACTCGGTCATCGAAAAATCGAACTTGTATGTCGTCCTGTACAGAATAGTTTCTATGAATAACGGCATTAGTTATAGCTTCCTGAAAAGCCCATTCAGGAACGGTAAAGCTAGATCTGAATGAGGCACCACTTAATTTAGGCGGCGCGCTTCTAGTCACTGATCGGAAATATTCGACGGCTTGCTCGATTTGTTTAATTAACGGGCCCTCTACTGAAAAAGGTCGAGAAACGAGGTTTGGTTTGCCAGTATAAATCCGTTTAGTTCCATAATAGTGAGATATTTTGATTCCACACTTACACTTTAAGCCAACTGAGGGATTCTTATCGAAGAGAAGCACACCAGCCTTAGTGAGCTCAAAGCCCGTGGTTGTCTTCATAGCAAGACCGTTATCTTTGAGGAATTGCCAATCATCAAGCCCAGTACTAGAAGTGTTCTTTTTGTATTCAGAAAGCAATGTTGCGTCAATCTCATCCAGAGAACATATAGAAGTATTCTCATTCTCAAATTTAATTGACCCCTTCTCATACTTGAGTCGCATTATCTCGGTAGAACCAATCTTGACATTCTGTCTACCTTTTCTGACAAAGGTGTCACCTTTCTTTAATGAATGAACGTCATTGCTCTTTTCTATATGAATGACAAGGAGTTTATCTGCATTGCCTGCGGTATTAATAATATCTAAATCAAACTTATTCCATAGAAGAATTGGAGGCTCGACTTCCTTCTCAATTAATTTAAGGAAATCTGAAACATTGTCAGGATTCTCACTAATACCTATTAGACGATTCGACCCTTGGGCTTTTAGTGGGTCTTCGATGCCAACAACAATAAACCCGCCCTCGGTGTTTGCAAAAGCCACTACTGTTTCAAGTAAATCCGCAGGTTTAATAGCTGCACGCTTGCATTCAAAAGTCAGCCACTCCTGTGTATCTAAAAATAATTCTAATAAAGCCTGATCATCCATATTGACCTAGTAATTTTAACCTAAGAACCCTTATTTTGCTTGGGTTCGAAATTGGACATATGTCGGGGATTTGAAACTTACAGTTTCAGTACCAGAAGATCGAGCTTCAAATCCTGTCTCTTCCGTACTCACTTTGTTCGTGCGGAAGAGACAGGATTTGAACCTGCGAGGACTTGCGCCCAACACGCTTTCCAAGCGTGCGCCTTAAACCACTCGGCCACTCTTCCGTGGTGGCACTTTTATACCACAAAACGCACCGTAACTGTACGGTGCGTTTTTTGTCCTCGTTATTTTTGAATGCTACTTGAGCGTCAGTGTCTTCACCTCCTTCCAGGTAGTTTCGTCGAGGACCGTGATTTTCTCATCCCCAATGATGTAGAGGTAGTCGTCGAGGTAGACAGCTCGCTTGACCGACCAGCCCGCCACCGCTGCCTTGAGGGTGAGATCGCCACCGGCGTAAGACAGTACATAGCCACCTTCACTCGCGGGGAGGAAGAAGACTGAGTGACGCGCGTCCTTAAGGAAGGCGTGGTGGTTCCCTTCTACTTCGCTCCAACTATTACTGATCTGGTAGTTTGATTTCTCGATCGGACGCGCCGGGTTACTGACATCAAAGAGTGAGAGCTTCACGTTGCTGCCATCGCGACCAACGCCGAGGATGAGGTTGTCGCCCAAGGGCTCCAAGTACGCGCTGTAGCCAGGAATCTTGAGCTCACCCACCATCTTGGGAGCCGTAGGGGTAGAGAGGTCAAGGACGTAGAAGGGATCAATCTGGCGGAAGGTCACCACGTAGGCCTGCTCACCCATAAAGCGCACAGCATAAATGCGTTCGGTAAGGCCAAGGTCAACTACCTTGCCCTTTTCTTTGAGGTCAGCCCCGAGTACGTACACGTCGTTGGCTGTTTCGCCACCTCCCCACCAGCCCCCATTTGGACTCACGGTTACCGCTACGCGCAGATTGCCTTCATATTCATCAAGCGCGAACTGATTAAGGAGCGTGCCAGGTACCTCGCCGGTGGCGGCGATGGTAAGGCTCGGGAGCGCCACTCGCGCCAAGCGGGTGCGATCGAGCTCACGCATGCGCTTGTTAAACTCCTTCTCCATCACATTCTGCATGTCGGTTTCGGCAGCCAAGCGCTCATTCTCTGAAAGAGCAGCGAGGTCAGACTCGATCACGCGGGTGATTTCACTGAGCTTCCCTGGGAGCGAAATATCGTAGCCTTGGATAGTCCTTATCTTGGTGCGACTACCTTCAGAGAGGTAGCGGCTTGAGGCGTCAACGGTAATGTCGATCATCACATCGTAGCGCGCGGTGTACGACTTAGTAGCGAGGTACAAGTTATTTTCAAAGACTGCTACGGTCGTTGCGCTACCATCGGCCGCAAACGATACCGAACGGTTCTCGGTGCCAGTCTTTGGATTGATCGAGAGCACTGTAAAGGCGTGTTGCACTGGTTCGATCTGCATCGGTACCCAAATGTCACCGCAAGCAATCGATACATTTACCCCACCACGGACAATCGGGATGTATGGGCAAGGGCGACTGCGGTCAAGCCAAGTCTGCGTCACAAGGTACACGGTGTCACCCGAGAGCCGCGCCGAAATGAGCGATGTGTTGTCAGCGAGTGCCATCGACCACTTCTTCACCGGCGAGGCCGGCCGACTGATGTCGTACGCCACGATCTCGGGCTGTGCCAAAATAATGAGCATGTCGGCGTCCTTCACGAGCAGCATCTCGCCCTTTTCTTTGATCTCACCAATCTCGGCGAGCTCTTCGGGCGGAAACGCTTCTACGACTATGGTTTTACTCGTATCTTCCCACTGCGGTGGCATCATCATTCGATCTTCAACCGCCCCTCCCATCATCGGGACTGGCCGACCGTAGTACATACCTTCCTTTGAAATATAAATATTTGTGCCGTCGGTCTTTACGATGTCTGGCTCATCGATCCCCGCTACCTGTACGGTAGTTTCTGATACTCGATCAGCACCACCATCGTTTGCACTCTCGGCTTGATCAGAGTCCTCTGCTGAAAACTGAGGTGCCGCTAGTTGACGACCAGAAAGTCCAACACTGCCGCTATCAGCGGCAAGGTACTTGGAGAGCTCGCTCGCACTGCCTGCACGCTTATAGCCATCGAGCGACCCCACAGTACCGGTAGTGGGAGTAACAGTGGTACTACCACCACCCACCAGGCCAGCCAGGGCAGAGCGGCCAAGCGGCCCCACGGAACGCCCATCCCACGTAGGCATGCCCATTGTGTTGCCATAAAAATCGCGCACCGCCGCCACGGTCTGGTTACCGTAATAACCGGTGGCTCCGGCTGGAATGTTAAAACCAGCCTCAATTAGGCATGACTGAAGTGCACTCACCCCCGCTCCCGACATACCGTAGCTTACCTGACTCAGCGAACTGGTGGCACAAGCGGCCGCGGCCGGGGTTGGTAGAGCAAAAAAAGACGCTACGCCAGCTAGTAGTACCGTTACTACTAGAATATGTGCGAAGGGGAAATGATAAAGACGAGTCATAAAGATATATAGATAAATTAAACCTCCATTCATTAGTGTAGACGATCAAACAGCCCCGAGCTTACCGAACCGGCCCCGCAGTCATCTAGAAGCCCCCCTACACACTCATCCCAAGCAAGAGACGGATCCTTTCTAAAAGTTTTACGTTACTTTAGTTCTTGTTTTGGGATATAACACTGCGCCAGCCACCTCGGTATCTGCTCAGTAGTTTGACTAACATCTGCAGTAGCAGGAGCTACGGCCACCGCCACTCCCAAAGTCGAGAATTTTCTTTCTAGGTCTCGGTGCGCATCGCCCGCCACCAAAAGAACGTGTATCTCTTGATTACGAATTTTTTCTATCACAGCTGGTGATTCACTGACAAATTTCATAATTTGATACCCAGTATTTGCCACCATCACCCATTCACGAAGAGACTCAAGTGCTGCAATACCAATAGTTCTAAAAATATCCCTAGTTTTTGCTGCTTCTGTCCTGTCATCTGTCACCACACCACCAGCATCAACAGCACGGGCGTTTGCTGCCAAAGAACTCCCTACTTCATCCGCTGCAAGGAGACTCTTTCGAATATGGTGTGGGTCAGACTTATTCTCCACATCAAAAAACGAGACCGCGACACGAGCATTAGCAATTGCATTTAACTTTCGAACATTATATGCACCACCGGCCTTTCGGTTACCAGCTTCATCGAGATAGGCTGTGTATGTTGAAATGAGTTCATCGAATTCCTCAGGTGCCATGCCGCCCGCAGAGAGTTTATTGTAGAGTTCTTTTTGCCGTTGATTCCATCCAAAACCCTCAAGGAGTAAAAGGTCGGAATCTCCAACACGGCCCTCAAAGCCAAATTGCTCATCACCTAATGCTGCCGCATTACCTGGATGATGATGAGCAAAAACTATCTGGATATCCAAACGGTCTGCAAATTCACTGAGGAATTCCTGACCCTGACGAAGCTCCTGATCGCGCGACAAAAAAGCTGGCATGGAATTTGGAGACAAATCTTCTCCCGTGAGCGGATCAGTAAAAGTCACTTTCTGCGCGTCACTTCGGTGCAGTGCGTTTAAAAACCGATATACCTCAGCGACGTTCGTTTCAGGCGTCTGTCCATTTCTTGCAGCTTCCATATGCAAAGATAATTGGAAATTTAGACACTCATCCCGCGCAGGAGGCGGATACGCTCTGTCGCGGGTGGGTGGGTAGCAAAAAGGCCACTGATTTTTTGCCCAATTGAGCGCTTTCCTTCGGCCGCATACGGGTCGGAAATAAAGAGGTGGGCGGTCGCGTGGGAGACTTTCTGCATCGGCATATGGCTGCGACTGATTTTCTCGAGTGCTGAGGCAAGACCTTCAGGGTAGCGCGTAAGGAGCGCGCCGGTCGCGTCGGCCAAGTATTCGCGCTTGCGTGAGATCGCGAGCTGGATAAGTTGCGCCGCGATCGGCGCCAAGATAATGCCAGCAATACCAAGGATAAGGAAAATCGGGCTACGTTCGCGATTATCTCCACCACCAAACATAAACGCCCGCGAGAGAAAGTCAGCTAAGATAGCCACAAAACCAGCAAGTACGACAGCGACCGTCATCACCAGCATGTCCCGGTTACCAATATGCGCCATTTCGTGCGCCACTACCCCTTCGAGCTCATTTTTATCAAGAATGCTCATGAGTCCAGTCGTCACGGCCACGACCGCGTGTTCGGGATCGCGTCCTGTAGCAAAGGCGTTCGGCGAAGGGTCGTGCACGATGTACACCTTTGGCATCGGAAGGCCGGCGGTGATGGCCAGGTTTTCAACTATGTTGTAGAGCTCGGGCGCTTCGGCCTTAGTAACTGGCTGCGCGCCCGTCATTTGTAGTACCAGCTTGTCGGAAAACCAGTAGCTATAGATATTCATTCCAATCGCAAAAGCCACCGCGACGTACACAATAAACGGATTATTGAGGTACCAGGCGGCAACGTAGCCAATAGCGATCACCGTCACCAAAAACCCAGTCATCAGCATGACTGTTTTGAACCGATTGCTGTCCTGTTGCGTGTAGATGGTTGCCATATTGTATTTCAGTTACTTATTACGTAACGGGTGCGCGCGTATTTCACTAGTATAGCAAATCTGCTACCAACTTCCGCCGCCACCGCCACCCCCCCGCCGCCTGAGGAGCCGCCACCAGAAGAACCCGAGGTACCAGATGAGGCATTAAAGGATGTAGCAAAACTAGAGAGGTCTGAGGTAAAGGCCGCGGCGGAAAAGGTACTGAGTGACCCACCGTCGTACCAGTAGGGATTTGGGATGGCGATACCCTCAAAGGCTTTGGCCCATTCTTTCTCTACCCCAAGCGCAATCGCGTACGGCAGGTACACCATAAACAGCTCTGGACTCTTTTCCGGTGCGTTATAGAAGGCAAAGCGCTCCTTGTCAGTCACCGACAAAAAGTCTTTAAAGCCGAGCAGATGAAAACGGGCTTCGTAGCCCTTTGGTGTACGACGACGCGTAAAGCTTGTGATGAGGAGCACCAACGCCACAAAGACCGCGAGTAGCGTGAGGACCACGATGCCGGTATACACGAACACTCCGATTGCCACGACAGTAACCACACCAAGCAAGACGAGGAAGACACCACGCGGCAGTCCCAACATCGTAAGGGGCTTTTCAAAATACGCATCCGCAATTAATTTTTCCTGAAACACCTTCTGTAGTAATTGGTTGGCCTCATGATTCGCAGTACGTCTCGTGGCGAGGTCAGACAGCTCCACAGTTTTTCCAACCACCACCGGATCGTCAGAGGTGAGCGCATTCTTAATCGACAGACTAATCTTTAAAATCGTGGACGAAGACTCTGTTTTGGCGGTGGTGGAAAAGATCCACAGTAAGATGGCCTGCAGCTGCTCAGTTGGCGCTTCACTCACTGCACGCAGTAACGTTAATTCGTAATCATTTGTCGTAATGAGTCCAAGAAACTTTTTCTCCGTGCGCTTAATTTTAATGAAGCCCTGCTCTGCTAAATAGACAATACCAGCCGTGATGTCGCCGGGGTCAAGGCGACCATCAAAAATCACTCCGGTGTACATGGGGAGCAAGTCTGCGTATGGCTCATACTGCGCAATGATAGATGCCTCTGGCTTGTGTGCCGTTTGCCGGCGATAGATACCGACAGTGAGCCCAATTATCGTGAGCGGTAAAAGGAGCAGCAGCACCCACACTATCGACCACTCTTCCAGGATAAGAGTCGCCACTACAGTTGCGTCCACCGCCTGCGCTATGGTTACCCCTTCCCCAGGCTGTACAGACGCTGCAGAAAACACTGCTCCGGTCGGTGTAGGAGATACCGTGCACCGCCCACTTCCTCCAACTACCCCTTGGTAGCAGGTGTGGGCACCGGAAACGAGGAGCGCAGCCGGCACTACCTCGATCGAGACGTTACTCATCGTCACCGGCCAATTGTGCCCCGTGGCGTTCCAGTAAAGTTCAGCACCGTCCGTGCCGTAGGAGAGAGCGCCGCGAAGCACGTACTGTATCTCGTAGACATGAGAGCCTGTCAGAAAGCGATCCGGGTCGCCAATTTTGATTTGCACTTCCCCACTGCTTTCGGTAACGGCATACGGTTCCGCTTCTCCGTCGCGCAATACATTCACTACCTCCACCGCAACCGCGCGCTTTTTTAACCAATTACTAGCGGGCTGCGGATGATCAGTTTCCAGCGTACGGAAAATACCATGACGCTCTACCTCCTCAAAGTCGTATTCAATTCGCTCAACAACTCGTACGGTGCCGTCACCTGCAATTTCATACCGAGCATCAAAGGTGTGAATAATCTCTGCAGCAGCAACGGCCGGGACCAACAAAAGCAGTGAGGCGAAAAGACACGTCACTGCTTTGTGTATGTTCATAGTGAGAAGTGAGGTGGTTGGCTACTTACACTGGAATGCCCTGTGGGCTCTCATTAGATGAATACCCCACATCTTCCGACCACACCAAGAAATGCTGATGTTTGTAGCCACCCTTTTTGAGCAGATTCTCCTCGCGCGCCACCCGCACCTGCTCGGGGGTGATACCCAACTGTTCAATGATCGTGTCGAGCACCATCATAAGGTCGGTGTACTCACCAAGAAACTCGTCTTTGCTCCGCGTCATGGCGAGCGACGCTGCTTCTTCCTTAATTTTCTTCATGAGTTCCTGTTGAAATTCCTGCATGTCGGTCGCGGGGCGCACTTCGCAGTTCTCCCCTTTACCGCGGATCTTATCGGGAATGTTGTCGCGAACCAGCTTGTTGTAGTAAATGCGTGAAATTGAAGACATACAATCAATGTAAATTAAAGATTAAGATGCAACCGACGTCGGTGCAGGTGGTGGTGGCACAGGCGGCACCGCGCCACTCTGCGCCAGCATTCCTTCGAGGAGTTCACGATTAAAGTTTGCTGGCACGGTGCCCTCAGCCGCGTAGATGTAAAGCAGGGTCTTTAAGACACCCTGGAGCGAGGACAGCACCAAACTCGCTCCCACCAACCACACCACGAGGAGCAGAAAGGCCACCACCATGATACTTAGACTGCCTGTGTGTGCGCCAAAAAACAGTACTCCAACAAAGCCAACGATAACGACTACGTGTGCCAGCATAAACGTCAGTCCGAGCGAGAGGTTACTCACGAGGAGCTCACCCCACGTGCGCTTAAACAGGGTGGCCGAGTGGCCAATTGCTCCCACAAACGACTGCTTCCCGAGCACAATCGACGGCACTACAAAAAATGTAAGCACGCCCCAGGCGGCGCCAAAGATAGCCGCCACAATTTTTCCTAGGATTTCCGAACGATCAGATATAACGCGTAAAACAATACCCACGGTGCTCGTAATGAGCGCCCAGCCAAAGAGTGACCCAGCGTGCGAGATAGCACGAGAGAGGCTATCACCCAGCGTCGCGTTGCCGCCATGGGCCCTCGTATACACCGTGTGTGTGATGGCGGCCTGCGAGAGCGCCAGCGTAAAGGCCGCCAGCACATAACCGCCAAAGATGAAGCTGTAATCAGCGATAGTGAGTGCTGCCTCCCCCTCTTCGGCGCTCGCAAAGCTACCAAAGCCGCCGACGACGTAGTATCCGATCACGAGCACACCAAACAACACCAAATTCACCATCCCCATAATGAAGGGAATGAGCACCATCTCCTTATCTGCTGCCAAGAACCGCCAGGACTCTTTAAAGAGTAGCCAGCTACCGCGCAGCCGACCGATTCGTCGACCGCCGATAACCACTGGGGTGTTCATGATAGTGGGCCTAGAAGGCAACCTTTACTACCTCACGCTCGGCGCTATCTTCAGCAAGTTCAAAGAACTGTTCTTCCTTGAAGCCAAAGGTACTGCCAACAAAATTTGATGGTACCGATTGAAGGGCGATTTTAAGGTCACGTACATTGCCGTTGTAGAAGCGCCGAGCGGCCTGGATTTTGTTTTCAGTGTCAGTGAGCTCACTTTGTAGCTGTGAGAAGTTCTGGTTGGCCTTGAGGTCGGGATAGGCTTCCGCAACGGCGAGTAGTTTCCCAAGCGACGCACCGAGCGCTGACTCTGCACCAGCCATCGCGGTGATTTGCTCAGCAGTAATGTTGCTTGGATCGACGTGTATTTGCGTGGCTTTAGCGCGCGCCTCAGTTACTTCCTCAAAGACGCCGCGTTCGTGCGCTGCATAACCCTTTACTGTTTCGATGAGGTTCGGGATAAGGTCGTAACGGCGCTTCAGCTGCACATCAATATCAGCCCACGCTTCTTTGGTACGCTGCGTTAGTTTTACAAAATTGTTGTAGGCGTACACGACATAGAGCGCGAGCACCACGACAACTCCAATAATAATTAGTGTCATAGCAATGAAATGAAGTGTAATGATCGCGGCTATTATAACACTTTCTTGTGAGGCGCAAGGCTCAGTATCGCACTATTTATTTCCCCAATACCACCGCATAAAAACCGAGACTAAAGCGAATAATAGAGATCCGAGCACAAATTGAGGTGGAAATAGCACAAAAAGAAGTACTGCAGTAAAAACTAAGAACAATAATTGCCAAAGTAAATCTGACATATCTACATTGTATCAAAACGCTCCCCCGGCATAGCCGGGGGAGCGTTTTGATTTTATTAACCAGTAACGATGTGTTAGAAATCGAGCAGATACGCGGCGCGACGGAAGAAAAGTGTGAGGTGTACGTGGGTGTACATTAAGCACTTTTCTGACGGAAGCAACAAAGTAGCTGCCGATTTATGACACATCGGCTAGTACATCCCACCCCCCATTCCGCCCATCCCACCACCTCCGCCCATCTCAGGCTTCTCTGGTTCTGGCTCGTCAGCGACCGCGCACTCAGTGGTAAGAAGAATGGCAGCGGCTGAAACAGCGTGCTGCACCCCGGCGCGCTCCACCTTCACCGGGTCGATGATACCAGCCTTGATCATATCTTCGATCATCTCACCCTTCGCAGCGTCGTAACCAGCGTTGCCGCTCGCGGTCTGCACCTTCTCCACAATCACCGCGCCATCATGAAGACCAGTGTTGTCAGCAATTTGCCATAGTGGTACGACGAGAGCCTTGAGCACAATGTTGTACCCCACGCGTTCCTCGGGACTGAGATCCTTCTTCGCAAAGACATCAGCCTTTACCTTCGCTGCCGCGCGTGCGAGCGCCGTACCGCCGCCGGGCACAATACCCTCTTCGATCGCAGCCTTGGTAGCGTTCACCGCATCTTCGATCTTGAGCTTGAGGTACTTCATTTCGGTCTCGGTAGCAGCACCCACACGAATGACCGCAACACCACCCGAGAGCTTGGCGATCCGCTCTTCGAGCTTCTCCTTATCAAACTTTGATGTCGTGCTCTCTACCTGCGCCTTGAGTGCCTTCACGCGATCCTCGATAGCTTCCTTGCTACCAGCGCCGCCGACGATCACGGTGTCCTCTTTACTCGCGACCACGCGATCAGCCTTACCAAGTTGCGCGAGCTCAGTGGTCTCAAGCTTGAGTCCGAGGTCAGAAGAAATCACCTGACCACCGGTTGTTACTGCGATGTCTGCGAGCACCTCCTTCTTGCGGTCACCATAGCCTGGCGCTTTTACCGCGAGGACTGAGAAGCCGCCCTTCAGCTTATTTACCACAAAGGTAGCAAGCGCCTCACCTTCCACATCATCAGCGATGATGATGAGCTCTTTCTTGCCGGTCTGCGCAATCTTCTCAAGGAGGGGCAAGATTTCCTGCACCGAAGAAATCTTCTTGTCGGTGATGAGAATCTGCGCGTTTTTGTACTCGGCCTCCATACGCTCGGGGTTGGTCACCATGTACGGTGAGACGTAGCCCTTATCAAACTGCATACCTTCGGTGAGTTCGGTTTCGATACCAAATGACTGGCTCTCCTCTACTGTCACCACACCATCCTTGCCCACCTTTTCGATGGTCTCGGCGATTTTCTCACCGAGTTCCGCACTTTCAGCCGAGATGGTAGCTACCTGGCGAATCTCTTCGCTGTTTTTGATCGGCGTCGCCATGGCGCGCAGTGCCTCTACCACATCCTTCGCAGCATGCTCCATACCAGCGCGTACCGCCATTGAATTAAGCCCCATGGTGGTCTGGCGCAATCCTTCCGCGACCAGTGCTTGGGTAAGGACAGTGGCGGTAGTCGTACCGTCGCCGGCTAGTTCATTGGTCTTATTAGCTACCTCCTTCACAATCTCCGCTCCCATGTTTTCAAAACGGTCTTTGAGCGTGATGTCCTTTGCAATCGAGACGCCGTCATTCGTGATCGTTGGGCCGCCGTAGCTCTTATCGAGAATGACGTTACGCCCTCGTGGACCAAGCGTTACCTTTACGGCGTTTGCGACCGTATCAACACCCTTTTGTAGTTTCTTCTTAAGTTCTTCTCCAAAAATTACTTGCTTTGCCATACAGAAAATTATGGTACGCGGTTAGCTTGTAATAATGCCGAGAATGCTGGTCTCAGCAACGATGTAGTACTCCTTGTTCTCGATCTTGATTTCATCGTGACTATATTTAGAAAACACAATGCGATCCCCTACCTTCACATCCATTGGAATGCGCTTCTCACCGTCTTCATCCCACTTTCCTGGGCCAGCCGCCAACACCACTCCTTGCTCAGGCTTTTCCTTGGCTGCCGTGTCGGGAATGATAATGCCTGAAGGTGAGGCACCGCCGCGTTCATTATCGGTAAGCGGCCGCACTACCACGCGGTCGCCCAGCGGCTTAATAGGACTCTCGTGTACTTTTTGTGTGTCTGACATAATTGAAATACTGCTTAAAGAGCAAAAACTATTCTGAATTGGTAATAATTATCGTAGGTTCTCGCACGCCGAAAAGACCCTTCATTACAGTCAAAAATCCATGGAGCTTTCCTCGTGCCTGGGCATTATACGACGTTGGTAGATGCCGTCAACGCCGCTCTTTAAATTCAACAGAATTCGCGGTATAAGAAGCGCTGGCGTTCTGGGGAATCAGCCCCTGAACAGGAGACAAACACATGTCCAGCGCATCCTTACTGCCCATCGGCTTCACTGTCCTGATCGGAGGACTGACCCACTTCTGGTGGAGGATGAACTCAGCGAAGTTGGGAGCGATGTCCGAAGCGGTGTGGGTGGGGCTCTTGCTGAGCCACCTGGTGTCCATCACCGGACTTGCCACGATCACACTCGGCGCAGTCTGGTCCCCCACCCACTGGGTCTTCGTGATCGTAGGAGTCACCATATTCATCATCTCTCTGATGGCTAAGATCACACAGGTCAATGACCTGCCCCTTGATCTCTGGCACTTCACCGAGCGGAACCGACGACTAGTGGCGGAAGGTAGAATCGTCCGCTTCCACCTAGAGAACGACTTCGCCGCCCTAGCGCCCGTGATCCCACTCGTCACTTGGCTCGTTGCGGCCTGACCTCTGACGCGCCGCCGCTCCCACACCTTGTGGGAGCGGCGGCTCATACGTTATACCTATCCCCCAGTTGCCCTTCCCACCCTTTTCTGGTATCATTGCCCGCGACATGGAAATCATCGAAGCAGTGCTCCCCGCACTGCCGTACGTACAAATCGTACTGGCCGTACTCCTCACCGCCTCTATCCTCCTCCAGCAGCGAGGATCAAGCCTTGGCGGTGCCTTTGGAGGCGACAACTTCAGTTCTGCTTTTCATCAGCGCCGCGGCGCCGAGCTTTTCCTGTTCAAGTTCAGCATTGGTATGAGCATTCTCTTTGCTCTTGCTACCTTCCTCAACGTTCTCACGTAATTCGCAGTTTCTCGGCGCGACACTACGCTTGCGCCCCTGAAACTATAGAACCTCCCGCCCGCTTGATAGCACCGGCGTTCGTCCGATCATCCTTTCTCTGTTCATAGTTATGTCTCGACTACTTTCTCGCTTTTCGCTGTTTGATGCGCTTTTTACGCGCCTCGAGCGCGGGGGCCCCAGCGACCGTCTTCTCCTTAAAAGCGGTTTCTTTGTGCTCGTTGGTCTCGGGCTTTTTCTCCTTATCCTCCTTTCCCAGAATGCCGCCAGTGTCGTGCCAGTGCGCGGTGGCACGCTCACCGAAGGCATTGTGGGTGTACCCCGCTTTGTTAATCCAGCACTTGCTATCACGAGGGCCGACCAGGACATGGTCTCGCTCGTCTACAGTGGGCTAATGCGGCTCGAGCAAGACGGGCAGCTCGTACCGCACCTGGCAGAATCCGTCACTATAAGTGAAGATGGTCGCACCTACGCCGTAGCGCTGCGCCGCAACCTATCCTTCCACGACGGTCACCCCCTCACCGCCGAAGACGTCACCTTCACGATTGGTCTCATTCAAAATCCCGATCTCAAAAGCCCACTGCGCGGCACCTGGAATAACGTGAGCGTAAATGTGATTGACGAGTACAGCCTCGAGCTAGCCCTTGAAGAAGCCTACGCGCCCTTCATTGAAAATCTCACGCTTGGCATTATGCCCAAGCACATCTGGAAAGATCTCACCATCGATCAGCTCCCGTTTAGCCAATACAACACCGAGCCCATCGGCGCTGGCCCCTTCCTCGTCGCCGATGTCCACCGCGACCAAAATGGTCTTATCGGCAGTTACATACTGCAGCGTTTTGATGAGGCGCTCGTGGTCCCAAACTTAGCCGCCCTCGAGTTGCTCTTCTTCCAAAACGAAGGGCAGTTGACTGAGGCGCTTGGTAAGCGCGAGATCCACGCCTCGGCCTACGTTCCAACAGCGGCACTTAAAGACCTCGATACCGACAACTACCAGATTATCGCTGAGCCACTGCCGCGTGTCTTTGGGCTATTTTTCAACCAAAATCGCTCGATCATCGTGCGCGACCCGGTGGTGCGGGAGGCGCTCACTGCCGCCATCGACCGTGAGGCGCTGATTGAAGAAACCCTCCTGGGCTACGGAATCCCCACGCCCCTTCCTACCGTTCCCACCTCGAGCATGCTACGATCTGGGGAAGCCTCAGAGACCACACCGGATTCACGCCGTGAAGCTGCGGCGACCATCTTGAGAAACGGTGGTTGGACGCAAAATTCGCTCGGTCTCTGGGAAAAGCGCCTCAGTGGCGCTACCGAGACCCTTCGCCTCACTATTCGTACAAGCAACGCACCGCTGTTTGGTGCGGTCGCTGAGTATGTGGCAAGGGAGTGGCGCGCCCTGGGAGCCGATGTTGACGTGGCCCAGTTTGAACAAGCCGACTTGGTCCAGACCGTTATTCGCCCTCGCGATTTTACTGTCCTCCTCTTTGGGATGGACATGAGTCGCAGCAACGACCTCTATCCTTTCTGGCACTCGTCGCAAAAGGATGACCCGGGGCTGAATGTTGCGCAGTACACCAATATCACTGTCGACCAGCTACTTACCGATGCGCGCACGACACAAGATGCAGCCGCCCGGCGCGCCCTTCTTGAACAAGCAGCCACCCAAATTGCCGGTGAATCACCCGCCGTGTTCCTCTTTGCGCCTGAGCTCGCTTACGTTGTCGATAAACGTCTCACCACCACGCCTTTTCCACCACTCCACCGTCCGTCCGACCGTTTCGTTTCGATTGCGACCTGGTATGTGGAAACAGCAGCGCTGTGGCCCTTCTTTACCAAACCTACCCCCGACGCGTCCTAACTACTTCATTCACTTTCCATACTATTACCAACCTTAGTACTGATTAACTTTTACTTTATGGATACACCACTACCACCCCGCGGCCCGGCCGCACCAGGCGGCGCCCCGCGCGGCCGCTTCCAAACTCGTCGTCGTTTTCGCCCTCGCCACCAAGGCGCTGGCCCCCGACCCGGTGGCCCTACGGGCACCGGAAGTGCCCCCCGCTACACCCCTCGTCCGGCCGTTGAAGGCCGTACCCCAGCTGACGGAGGAGGTGCTACCGAGGGCGGCGCCCGCCGCCCAGCTCGCTCTGCGCGTCGCCCGCACCCAGCGCGACGCCGCTCTACTACAGCGCCTGCCCTGACCCATCGCCTTACCACGAGCGACGAGCGCTCACCAGTCATTCCTCCCCTACCCGACGAACACACCGTGCGTGTCATTACTGTCTCGGGCGTCGAGGAAATCGGCCGGAACATGAACATCATCGAAACCAAGGACGACATCATCGTCATCGATGCTGGTTTCCAGTTTGTCTCGGAAGAAAGTGGTGCACCAGGAGCCAACTACATTCTCCCGAACACGCAGTACCTCGAAGAGCGCAAAGACAAGATCCGCGGTCTCATCGTCACCCACGGCCACCTCGACCACATCGGCGGTATTCCCTTCATCATGGAGCGTATCGGCAACCCACCGATCTTCACCCAGTATCTTACGGCCCTCATGATCCAAAAGCGGCAGGCCGAATTTCCGCACATGGACGCGCTTACCATCAACGTCATCCAAGAGGGTGAGTCGTTTATGGTAGGCACCACCAAGGTGAAGAGTTTTCCGGTCACCCACTCCATCCCTGACGCAATGGGTATCTGCGTCGAGACGCTCCACGGCGACATTGTGTTTACCGGCGACATCAAGCTCAAGCAAGAGAACAATGTGGTAGAGGTAGAAGAAAAAGAGCAGTGGGAAAAGGTGGGCTTAGGGAACAACCTGATGCTTTTGTGTGACTCAACGAACGCCGACCGCCAAGGCTTCTCGGTTCCAGAAGCACGCGTCTTTGAAACTCTTGAAACAATCATTCGTAGTGCTCGCGGACGCCTCATCATCGGCACCTTCGCTTCACAGTTCGACCGCCTCATTAGTGTCATCAAAGTGTGCGAAGAGACCGGCAAGAAGGTAGTACTCGAAGGCCGCAGCATCAAGACCAACATCGACATCGCTGTCTTGGCCAAACTCGTCGAGGTACAGCCGCACACTTTCATCAGTGCGGGCGAAATGGGTGACTACCCGGCCGACCGGATTGTGATTCTTTCAACTGGTGCGCAGGGTGAAGAATTTGCCGCCCTCATGCGTATGGCCACGGACAAGCACAAGTTCATTACGCTCAATGAACGCGATACGATTGTACTTTCTTCATCAGTCATTCCCGGCAACGAAATCGCGGTCCAGAAGCTCAAGGACAACCTCTACCGCAAAAACGTCCGCGTTATCAACTACCAAGGTTCACACGTGCACTCCTCAGGCCACGGCAACGCCGGCGAGCTCGTGTGGGTACACCAGACAGTGAAACCAAAGTTTTTGGTACCTGTCCACGGTCACCACTACCACTTAAAGAGCCACATGTACGCTGCCATCGAAAACGGCTTCCCGCGTGAGCGCATCATCGTACCGGACAACGGCACTATCATCGATATCAAAAATGGTGACGAGTTCATCGTGCAACCGGTAAAGATTCCGAACGAGATGGTACTGGTGGACGGCTTTACCGTCGGCACCAAGCAGGAAGTGGTGTTGCGTGATCGTATGACGCTGGCGCAAGACGGTATGTTTGTGATCATCGCGACGGTCAACGCCAAAACGGGCAAGCTGCGCAAGTCACCCGACATCATCAGCCGTGGTTTCATTTACCTGCGCGAAAACCAGCAACTCCTCTCAGAGGCCCGGGTGCTCGTAAAGCGCACTATCGAAGAGAGCACCGAGCGCATGAATCCAATCGACCTCGACCAGGTAAAAGACGAGCTCACAAACGCTGTCTCCGGCTTCCTCATGCAGCGCACCCAAAAGAGTCCGATGGTGATTCCTGTACTGATCGGTATTTAGCGCCACTCTGGCTCTCCATAAGCTTATCCCCTCGTTCTCGAGGGGCACCCTAGGGAAACTACGTAATTAATTACGTAGTTAGTTACGTAGCAAGGTATATAACAAACTTCGCACCCACCCTCGAATCTGGCCGGCGCGAGATCGCGCCGACCTCGCTGTACTGTTGTTGCCTAATTCTCTTTAATACGATCAATCGTATGAAAAACCTGTCCACGTCCCGCCCGGGTCGTGGCATTTTTGATGCGGTACACTGTACAGACCAGTGCAATAAGCAAAGTGGGCAAGCACGAGTTTTGGGTGGCACAGGCCCTCGAGGCAGCCGTAAGACTGGCCTAGCGGCCCTGGAGCGCGGCTGACAAGGGGCCTGTGCCGCACGAAACGGCCAACACACTATTTTGAGATCTGCATCTTGTGATGCGCGCTTAAACCACCCACCATGGACACCTTCACCAGCCCCGCCTCCCCCGAGCTGCCACCCCGGCAGAGCCTTCGCATTATCTACCTCATTTCGGTAGTGTTTGTTTTCCATACCCTGCTCACCGCCTACTCAAGCTCCACTTACCTCGAACAATTTACCTCTACCCGTGGCGTCAGCCTCCTCTACGCTATTGGCTCGGCGCTGTCCATTCTGCTCTTCCTCTACTTCACGCCACTTGTACGCCGCTTTGGTAACGTACGCCTTACCCTGCTCCTTATGGCGCTCTGTATCGGTGCCCTCCTCTGTCTCGGGCTCCAATTCTATCCACTCATAAGCTTCGTTATTTTCTGTGCGCTTAATCCTGCGCTCTATTTGGTGATTGATATCTACTCTGAAAGTCGGATTGGTGAGCATGATGGGCACACCGGTCGCGCCCGCGGCCTTACCCTCTCTCTCATGGCCATCGCGTCGATGTTAGCACCCCTCGTCATGGGCGCGATTGCTGACAACTCGCTTGAGCATATGCCCAGTGTCTACTTTTTGTCGGCTGCTATTGGGCTTGCCTTTATGACAATTGTGGCGTTTGCTTTCCGACGTTTTCACGATCCCGACTACCCCGCCCTGCGTGCACGAGACATCCTCATGAGCTTAAAGGGTCGTCGCCACTTACGCGGTGTCATCGGTGCACATTTTCTTCTGCAATTTTTCTTTTCCTGGGTGGTGATTTTCTTCCCTCTTTATCTCGCGACCGAACTTAACTACAGCTGGTCTACCATTGGCAGCATCATTGCCGCCGGTCTGTTTGCTTACGTCATCTGTGAATACCCGATCGGCATCGTCGCTGACCGCTTTAGTGCCGAGCGTGTCCTGATGGCGATTGGCTTTGTGGTGCTGGCACTAAGCTCAGCCAGCATTGGTTTTACTGCTGTCCTTGGTACAGTGGGCTTTATGGTAGTGATGTTTCTTACCCGCGTCGGAGCAAGTCTCGTCGAAGTTGGAAGCGAAAGCTATTTTTTCAAACAAGTCGACAGCAAAGACGCCGCGCTCATCGGCTTTTTCCGTCTCACGCGGCCGGCGGCGAACCTCTGTGGCGCAGCGGCTGGTACCCTTGCCCTCCTCTTTCTTCCCTTCCCACTCCTCTTCATTCTCCTCGGCTGCCTCATGGTACCCGGAATTATTTTCGCCGGATACGTGACGTACGACATCCCGGCAGTAGCTGCACACCGCGTAAGTGAACAAGCCGCCCTATCTTCGTAGGGGGGCCGTGACGATGACTGGGGATGGACTTGAATCGACGATGGTCTTTGTCATTCCCCTCCTTCTCACTTTTAATTTTTTACAGCTGATTTGGTAATCAGTACACGCTCTCTCTCCCCATGCTCGACATAGTTAAAATTGTGCTTTTAATTTCGTATATCTTTCACGTCGGGTAGCACTCTCCTACTATTATGTATGATAGTAAGAGAGTACTTTTATTTTCAGTTCCCCACACACCCGACAAGCTACTATTACTATCATGTATGATAGTAATATGAGACAGCAGCGCTACCATACCAATCCTGAGCACACCAAACAAACCTTTGCAGCATTATGGTCAGCGGCGTCACGCTCGCAGGGGAAACACACTACGACAGAATTCCTGCGTAGCGTCCTCACTGAAACCGAACAAATGCTCATTGGTCGTCGACTCTTAATTGCACAACGTTTACTCAAAGGACATTCCTGGTCTCACATCCGTGCCGAGCTACACGTGAGCCCTAACACTATTAATTTAGTTCAAACCTGGCTTACACAAAAAATCCCTGAGTACGAAACAGCAACACAGACTCGCATTGAACGCTCCAAACAAGCTAAGAAACCACGTAAACGCAGAGTTGACTCTGACCCCACCTCCTGGCGCACACTTCGCCGGAAGTACCCTGGTCACTTTCTCCTTTGGAACCTGATACTCGACGACCTCGATTGAGTCACCTTACTACTATCATATATGATAGTAGTAAGTGCAGTAATCAATACTAACGGTTCGGTCATCACAGCACCCCCTTCTTACTATCATGCATGATAGTAAGAAGGGGGTGCTTAGTGTTAGGAGGTTTTAGGGGCGCGGGAGGTGATAGCGGGTACGCGTGCGTGCGATGAGACCCTCTTTCATAAGTACCGTGAGCTGCGCCTCCACCCTCACCGCGTCAAACTCAGGTAGTTTTTTCTCCAAACCAAGGAGCGTGAGTGGTGTCTTCTCGACTACGAAGGTCCGTATAATTGCTCCACGGAGTTGCCGGTCACTCCCTGCAAAGGTCGACTGCTTTTTATAGTGACGACTCTGACGGCTTTTGTTGCCTACCTGTTGCTTTAGATAGCTGCCGTAGTCCATAAGGGCCGCGTACCACTCTCTTGCCCGACACGGCGGCAGCGTGCGCTTGATGAGCGGTAGCAACTGCGCATCGGAGACTACGCTCGCACCACTAAAGAAATGATGAATGAACACGGTACGGATATTTGTCTCAATCAAGACCACCGGCGCATTATGGGCAAACGCGAGCACGGCCGCGGCCGTGTAGAGGCCAACTCCCGGCAGTGCACGCAGGCCTTCCTCGGTCGTCGGAAAGCGGCCACCGTGCTCACGCACGACAGTACACGCAGCGTCATACAGCGCTTTAGCCCGGCGGTTGTACCCAAGTCCCTGCCACAAAAGAAGCACCTCACCAAGGGGAGCTGCAGCCAAGCGTCGCACCGTCGGGAAGTGCTTTAGAAAGGTCTGGTACTTGGGAAGCACCCGCTCTACTTGCGTCTGCTGTAGCATAACTTCCGACACTAAAGTGCGGTACGGATCAGTGGTCGCTCGCCACGGCAAATCATGTCGGCCGTGCGCCTCATAGTACTGCCACACCTCCCTCACAAACTGACGTTCGTTAGCGGTCATGAAAAAGAGTCGCTGCCGGCTCGCTCCAGCGCTCGATATACGCCTTAACATCAAACTTGCGTTTCGCCCCCGCAAAATTCATGTAGCGGATTTTGCCAAACACCGGCCGGGGGTTCCAGGCACGATCGTGCACCCCGGCTATCGACCACATCACTCCTACCACGCCGTTCGGGTCGCTACCATCCAGTTCATACCGATCGTTGAGGTAGAGCGCCGTGTCGATAGCCGTCTGTGCATCGGGACTCCACTCGTAGATTTTTTTCGCCCAGTACATTCGACACCAGCCATGCAGTTTACCTGTCTCACCCAGCTGCCTCTGCATCGCATTCCATAGCGGGTCATGGGTAGCGGCCGCTTCCCAGTTATCTTTGATGTAAAGAAACTCTCGCTTGTCGCCTGCCTGCTCAGCGATCGTTTTCTGAGCCCACACGTGGGAGCCCTCCACGCGATCGTAGTGTTCATTATAAAAGCAGTAGTTGTCGGCAAGCTCGCGGCGCACGATGAGCTCCTCGAGATAGGCGTCGCGCGCGGCACGCGGCGCTTTGACTGCCTGTACCGACAGCGCTGCCCGCTGGGGCGCGAGCTGCCCAAAGTGAAAGTAAGGTGAGAGATTGGACTGCCCCGTCTCGTTAGGGTTATTGCGTTTGCTGTCGTAGGTAGCTAGGCGCTCGGTGCAAAATACTTCCAAACAGCGCTGCGCTGCCTGCGCACCTGGAGCAAGCCAGGTTACCGGCAGCACCGTGCGATCGGTCGTTATATTTGTCAGCACTCTCTCCCAATCAATGGGTGGTAGTAGCGACACACCCGATTGTTGGCGCAGCTTTGGAAACTCGGTTAAAAACTCCGGCAGAAGTTTGTGAACCTTCGGCCTAAAGGTGTAAGCAGCAAACTCTTCTTTAGGACTAGCTACCCAACACGGCACAATGTTGTGCGCATCGACTTCTGTGAGGCGCACCGGGAGCAGCTCTCCTACTTTAGTGCGCCACGCACTGGTAAAACGAAGAGGATTAAAATCAGTCACCACTTCCCCCAACTGGTGCTCGAGCACAAATGCCGGCAACGTGTCTGTGGGCAATCCTTCGGTAAGGAAAAAGGGGATGCCCCGTTTCCGTAGCGTCCCTTCAGTTTCTGCGAGTCCACGTAACATGAAATCGTAATGCCGCAGTGTCGTGTTGCCAAATGTCGGCACGAGATTAAACACGACAAAAAGCGGCACCTGACGCTCACGTGCGTTTTCTTGCGCGTAGAGGAGCGCCCAGTTGTCCTCCGCCCGCTGGTCGCGTTGCATCCAGTACAGCACGGCGCCCGGCGCTACCGGTGCCTCATTTCTACCTCGCACCCTTCGGACATCAACCAACATGCTACGGAGCTACCGTGTAAGGGGGTGGTGGCACTTCCTTGGGGATAATCAGCCACGCTACGAAGTAGACGAGGGCACCCGGAAAAATACCCGTGAGAATGATGAGCGTAATCCCCGCGAGGCGAAACAATAGTGGGTCTTGCTCAAAGTAGCGCGCGAGGCCCACGAGCACGCCAGCTACCCAGACTCCTTCGTGTGGTCGCTCAAGTTTTTTGTTTGGCATATTCAATTTTCTATAGATGATAGACAACGTCCTTCCGTTCGACCACAATCGGCCAGTCACGCTGCTTGCCGTGCGCGTAGAGCGCGGCGTTCGGATTAAAACAAATCGGTCGATCGACAGCTTCAAGAAGCGGAATATCCGACTCGGTGTCACCGACCGCGAGTGAGCGCGCCCGCGTCAGTTCACTATGGCGCGAAAACACCCGCTCCACAATACTAGCTTTATTGGCAATCAAGTGCTCGTCGGTGATAACTCCAGTAAAGCGGTCTTGTGGTCCGATCTCGTACATCCGCCCGTATACTTTATCAAATCCATACTGCGCACAAAAATCGTCCAAGATCGTCTTCGGTGATTGCGAAATAGCAATCAGCACGTACCCTTCGTTCTTGAGCTCCACAATGAGGTCGCGGGTATAGCGGTACACGCGCTTTTGCTGCAAGGCGACGACACGTCGCCCCACATCGGCAAAGGCACCGTAGTGGACGCCTTTAAGGTGCCGAAGAAACACTTGTATCACGGTCTCCAGATACGCTTCGTAGCTGCCTTCGCGCGATTGCCAGGCGCGCTTCGCTTCAGCATAACCATCACGAGCACTCTTAGGAAAAATCCGGTCAGTGATAAGCGCTTCAACGAGCTCAATGAGAAGGCTCGAACGAAACACCGTGCCATCGATATCAAAAAAGGCCACTGGGCGCTGCATAATGCCCGTATGCTACCACAAAATCACTTCTTGAAGGATGTACCTCTAGCCCTTCTTTAGTACGTCGTACATCCGTTCGGAAAGTGCCCCGAGAGAAATCATAAGGAGCGTCAGCGGAATCACCGCGAGAATCGGCGGCATAAGGAAGAGAGCGGCCACAATGATACTTCCAAGGAGAATCCACCATACACTAAGGCCCGAGCGGGGCAGAAGCTGGCGCACAAGAAAGCCACCCACAAGTGCCGGCAGGAGCACCGCCGCGAGCACGAGGAGAAGCAGGTACACCACCCCGACCACCAGACCAACGAGGAGCCCGAGCTGACTTACCACCAAGACTCCCGCGAGGAATGGAGCAACAAATAGCAAGGCCAGTCCCACGAGACCCGAGCGAAGTGGATGATCGGTACCACGACGCACCACTTCTTCAAGTGAGCGGCGCAAAAATACGTACCACGACAGGACGGCAAAAAGCACGAGGAGGAGGACGCCGAGTGCCGTTTCGGCATTGGTGCGTACATCTACCGGAGCAGCTGTGCTGCGCACGACTTCTCCTTCCACTACTGCTTGGGGAGCGCGGGTGAGGTCGTCCGAACTCTTGTACTCCAGGTTACCAGCGATAGCTGCGCCGTCGCCCAACGTCAAATTGTTCGTTTCCACGTTTACGGCGCCACCCACAGGACCATCGAGTCGCAGCGAGGTCATGCGGCCCACTACGTCATTCCCAACCGCCCCGTCAATCGTTCCTTCCTGGCCAAAAAATATGACGTCACCCGCAATCCGGGCCTGCGAGAGTACGTTCAGGGTCCGAGCAATCACAAAGAGGTCACCGGCCACTTCCCCGCTTACCGTTACGTCTCCACCGACAATGCGGAGATCGTCTCCCACCTTGCCGGAGACGTCAACGGTAAGACCGAGCGCGAGGGTATCGGTCGCTACCACTCCCGAGAGATTGACGCGGCCACCGACGAGGTGCGCGTCACCCGTTACACCACCCGACTGTACTACCGTATAACCGGCCCCATAAAGGTCACCTTCGGCCGTTTGGTCGTCGGCAATCGTTACTGTCTCGCCCGTACGCACCACACTCCGGGCCTCTGCACTGCCCACGGTGGTAAATAAAAGGCCGCATAAAACTATGCCGGCAACCACGTTGTATTTCAACATAATGCTGCTATTGTGCCACAAAACAAGCTTTTTGCCTATCCCCCGAGTCAATTACCTTGGCTTAAACTACTTGGAGGAAAAACCGACCATATCCACCTCGATCTGATGTCGAACCACCTCCAGCTCGGCGCACCAGACAAGAAGTTTTACAGCACGACATCAGACGATGCTGTTGGTGCTATAAGAAACACCTGGACCAGCACAAACGCCACTACTACAAACAAGAGCCCGGCGGCTAGTAATCCGCCAGCAATAAACAGCCAGGGCTTCATGATGTTGAATAGGCGACCGGGGCCTGCAGGATGGCGATGATAGTGAACGCCAACATAAACAAGAAGAGCGTGGAAGCAAAAATCGCTACCCGCGGGCGGGACAATTCCATATCACCGGTGTACCAGTTGCGCACGTACAAAAAACTAAATACGAACCGAACAAACGCCATGGTGGAGATGTCTTTAGTGTAGCATGACCTACTCCGGTGCCGCCGTGAGAACCACCCGCACTTCGCGCTCTTCCCCCTGCGAGAGAAGCCGCAGGGTAACCGTGCTGTCGATTGCTTTCTGCCGTAATATGGCTGAGAGATCATTGTCGCTCAACTCCTCCCCGTCAATGGCGAGAATGATATCGTTTTCGCGCACACCGGCTTTATCCGCTGGCGAACCCGGCATCACGGCAAGCTCCTCACGCCGCTCACCGCGCACTATCAGTGCTCCGTAGTCGACCGTCAGTGCATTCAATTCTTTAATCTCCTCATTTATCATCACGTAGCGTACACCAAGGAAGGGGCGGGAAATTTCTCCGGTCGCCGCCACCGACTCCACCACCGAACGTACCACGTGGGCGGGGAGCGCGAAGCCGATGTTGTCGGCGCCTTGTGAGGTGGCGACATTCACCCCCACTACTTCTCCGCGTAGGTTTAGCAGTGGCCCACCGGAGTTCCCCGGATTTATCGCTGCATCAGTTTGAATCACGTCACTTAGCGCCTCGCTCCTACCCTGACTATCACTGGCGACAATCGAGCGCGAGAGGCCAGAAATAACCCCGACCGATACTGAGTTACGGAACTCAGCCAGCGCATTCCCGATCGCCACTACCGTCTCGCCCAAGTGAAGAGCTTCAGAATCACCAAAGCCCAGGTGCGGCAAAGGTTCCGCCGGTGGCTCGGTAAGCTTGAGGACTGCAATATCAAGTTGGGGGTCGCGCGCGAGTACCTCGACCTCAAAAGAGTCACCATCATTGGTGATGATCGAATACCTCGCCTCGCGGTCGTCGACCACATGCCGATTGGTAACAATCAGTCCATCACCGCTGACCACAAAGCCACTACCACCACCCACTTCGCGCTCCTCGGTGCCCTGCTCACGCACGCGCGGCACTTGGAAGCCACCACCCCAGCCGCCGAAGGGATTCCACTCTTCGTAGTAGCGCTCGTAAATGGGAACATCTTTAGTGACCACCACCGACACCACGGAGGGGATCACCTGCTCGACCACTTCTGGCACCGTGCGCAGCGTGCTGGCTATATGCGCATCCTCACTCTCAGGCACGGCCGGTCTGGCCGCTGTGATGAGGCGCTGTAGTGCCTCATCAGGAATACTAAAAAATATAATGCCCGAGAGAAGGACCATAACGAGCGCCCCGGCCGCTCCGGCACCAAAAAGCAACACAATGTGTGGTGTACGCATACGTAACTGTGCTTGTTAAAACTTACGATAAAATATCAAACAGCCAAGGAGCGTGTCAAAAAAGCCATCATACGAGGCGCGCCAGCGAGGAAGCGTGAGACGTATGTTGCTATACGATGAGCATTTGCGAGCGCAGCGCAACACTGTATGAGGGATTTTTGGACATGCTCTCGCTTTTTACGCATCCGACTCAACGTATCTTTCATCAAAGAGAAGTCGCCCCCTCTCCCACATTTCTGGGTGTCCTTTCTGTTTTAAGTAATACCACCACTCGCCGCCCCACAGGTACTGTCGCTCATAGCGAGTGTCTCTGGCGTACTGGATGATGTCGTTAAATTTGTGGACGTCCATACGGGAAAACTGGGTTTCTAGCGGTGTCGACACCACCGGGGTAATGAGCCACGGCTCGGCCGAGAGCTCGATCAGGTAGGTCGGCTTTTTGCCGTAAAAGAGCGCTACCAGCTTTTCCTTAAAGCGGTATGCCCAGGCTGGCAGGATGGTGCGGAATTGCCCGAGCTCAGGGTTCCAGAAGTAGAGGTACACACTCGTACCAAAATAGTCGCCCCGCGAGTAGGCCCCACGCCACGTGCCCAGATTGCCACTGTCGGTCACTAAAATTGGCGTACCGGGGTCCAGCTCTCGCACCAGCGCAATCTCCGCATCCAGGAGTTCGGTATCAAGCTCGCCACAATGTTCAAAGGCAAATACTTTAAGGAAGGGTTCATTTTCGACCTGCCAGAGGTGGATCGCTGGACTATCTTTGTAGCGGAGCACCACTGCCTCAATGTAGGTGAGGAGCTCGGTGCGTGCCTCCTCGGGCGAAAGACTCTTTGTCCAGTCAGGAATATGGCACTCGGGCCAACGCGGCAAGCGCCTCCCTACCGCCAAGATCACCTCCGCTCCCACTGCCTCAGCACGGCGTATTTGGTAATCAAGCTCAGTAAAATTGTACTGGCCGTCAGTCGGCTCCACCATCGGCCAGTGGGCAGCGAGGCGCAGGTGGCGTACACCAAGACCATCGACAAGTGCATCGTAAGCGGCCTGCCAATCGAGACCCAGCTCGCGCGCATATACCGTGTTAAACGACATCCCGTAGGTGATCCGCTCTGGCACTGGCTTTTGTATAAGGTAGGCAAACAGTGCCGCAAAAAGGAGCAGCAGAGCAATTAGTCCGTAAATGATATAACGCCAACGCATAGAAATGTACCTACGCAGCAAATAACACGATGTAGCCAATCAAAATCAAAAGTACGTAGGCCACCTGCCGCAGCACCGCCCGTGGGCGCGTCTCATGCACGGCGGCGCTGTCGGGGAGAAGCGGGGCCAAAAACACCGTAATCACCAAAATGAAGAGGAATTTGAGACCGTCAAGCGCCTGCACCACTGCCACACTTCCCATATCGGTAGCCTTGAGAAGCAAGAAGGCAGCAATACCAGCAAGGATTTTAATAAACAGCACGAGCGCACCGGTGCGGCGCGTAGTGGACTTGGTCTGGACCCAGATTTTTTCGAGGTACGCGGGCACGAGTAGTAGCGAGAGAGTGAAAAGCAACAACGCAATACGTGACCAGAAAAAACCATCATCGAAACTTGTTTCGATAAAAAGCCCTTTCATCGTGATGTAGTGGAGGGCAAAGAAAAGTCCGCTATGGATAATCTGCAGTACAATATTTATCTTGGGTAAATTTTGTGCCACCAAAAAAGTACCGAGTGCTAAGAGAGCAATCCCAAAAATATAATTTGACGAAAGTGGTGTATCTAAAAAGAGGTAGGTGAGCCCAAAGGAAGCGAGGGCAGAAATAGCTCCGACCGTTGGGAGCACATTCACCGCCTCGGCCCGCCGCAGCGCGTCGTAGAGCGAGACCAGTGCCATAAAAAAGGTGTAGGCAGCGAGAAACGACATTGCTACTACCTCAAGGCTCGGCCGCTCGATGTTCCCTAACTGTGGTACGCCGATACTACCAAGTCCCGGCACCAAGCCGACGGCATAGACGATGAGCCAACCACCCGTAAGAAGACACGAGTAAAAGGCGTAGACAAACGGCCGCGGCATTACCCGCTCGTCGGTGACGATGTACTTATCGACCACCGCCACCACTGCATTGAGAAACTGGCCCAGAGTAGCCAGTAGTATCCACGCCATATAGCGTTATTCTATCACCCGATTCTCTTCACAGATTTTTTTATACACGTAGGCAGAGGGACGCACTGTGCGCTCGAGGGTATCGTATTTAACTTCTACCAAACCAAAGCGTTTGGCAAAGCCGAGTGCCCATTCGTAGTTATCTAAAAGAGACCAGTAGAGATGCCCACGAACATCAACACCGTCCTCAATCGCTCGCCACACTCCAGCCACCTGCCGCGTAATGTACTCAGCCCGATCGGAATCATCTTCGTCGGCAAGCCCCGCCTCCGAAACAAATAACGGTTTGCGGTAACGACCGAGCATACACAGCGCATCATAGATGTGTTCAGGCGCGAAATTCCAATCCATGTCGGTTTTCTTCCACTGTCGCTTATCACCAAACTGGGTGTAGAAATAGTAGTTGAGTCCAATCGAATCACAGTGGCGATGAATACGGCGCATGAGACGGTGAGTCCAAAAATAGTTTGCCACCCAGGCCTTCAGCATATTAAATGGATTGCGGTTGGCGGCAAACACAATGACGTGCTTTACGTGGCTGACTTCGGTCTGTGGTGATACTCGCTTGATCGCATCATACGCACGGTTATGGGCGCGCGCCAGTTGCTTCATCACAAAAAAATAACGTCGCACCGGTGAGAAGCCGCGCGAAGGTTGCGCTTCGTACTGTCGACCAGAGTTCGTGATGGCTACTTTGTCGGTCAGGGTAAAGCGAAGGAAAGGAGGCCAGCTGCCACGCAGGTACCCGTTGCTCGCATAAACCGCCGCCTCGTTCATGGTAGAAAAATGCTCGCAGAGGTCACCTAGTTTACTCACTACATAGGCGCAGTAGCGCGCAAAGACTTCCGGTGCATCGCTGCGCTCAAAGGCACCGGTGTGGGAGAACCATAGCGGCAGCGTAAAGTGCCACAGCGTGACGTAGGGTTTTATACCGCGAACATGGAGTGCTCGCAGTACATCGCGGTAGTGTTCGATGGCGTCTTCGTTCCACTTCCCTTCTTCCGGTTCAACACGCGCCCATTCAATCGAGAAACGGTGGGCGGTGTGCCCGAGTGACTTTGCAATATCAAAGTCGGCTTCATAACGGTGGTAATGATCGCACGCCCGGCCGCAGGGTGGCACGCGGCCATCACGTGCAGCTTCGGCCCAATCGCAATTTTCAATGCCACCTTCGACTTGGTATGAAGCGGTGGCGGCACCCCAATAAAACCCTTCTGGAAATGTTTTTTCATTCATGCGACTAAAGTATAGCAAACTACCTCTTGAGTTCTCTCTTCACGCCTGAGAACACTACTCTCTCAGGCGTTACAGCAGAAAGGCCGCACGCCCCCGAAGGTAGCGTGCGGCCCGATGTTCGTCGCGGGCAGTAGATCACCGCAGCGGAATTGGTGCGTGTCCTAAGGGAGTCTCACCAATTCGACCGTACCCGATATTCCTGAGGGGTACTTGATACCCCATCGCGTCAACTCCAAAAAAGCTGACTGCTCCAGGACCCCTGAGTAACCGCACTGGTCCCATGAGTGGCTTGAGGGATATACCCCCTGCACTTTCTCCCCACAACCAGCCTGGATACCAGACAGAATCGCTGAGTTCAGGCTGCAGCACAACATACTCCCGCCAACCACCCCAGCGAGGAATGTGGAAGCGCCAGTCCCACCACCCCAGACGCCGGAGCGCAGCTGGATCGCCGTCAATATTCACCACCATCATATCCTCGAGGCCAAGGAGCTCACCAGGACGCAGACGGCGGTTGTTCCAGAAGTGTGTTTCTTGTGTCGCCTCTTTGACATACTCCTGCGCCCAGGCCATGACCGGCTCGCAGGCACAATCGAGTCGTCGCTTCCACGACGGATAAGGATGCACCTCGATCCGCTGTGGCAACACTATGCTGCTAACTCCCAACATTGGCTTTCCCCTCCACTTCAAGAGGAAGTATAGCATATTTCAAGCTAAAAATCAATATCCTGGAGGCGCTCTTGCGGCGCTAGGTACTGCAGCCATTTTTCATATAAAGCAGCGGTGGCGAGTAGGTCGCGAGCGTTGCACTCTGCAATCTCCTCTAATCGGCCCGACCGATACAGTCCCGCCACTTGGTCGCCAGACACCTCCCCTTTCGGCGAAAGAATGCCGTAGGCACGGCAAAATAAGTGTAGACTTGGCCGACGCCCCATCGCTCCATAAAATGTCAGTTCGTCTTGGAGGTCGATATGAAACGGCGGGTGCTGCTTCGCAAGATAGCGCTGGCCCAAGAGCTCGCGCGTTGGCCGCACATCGCACACCACTGAACGATGCAAAATGAAGGGCACATCAAACGCTCGCCCATTAAAACTCACCAGGGTGTCGTAGTCTGCTATCCCTTCCCAGAATTCTTGGAGCAGACCGGCCTCACTGCGACTTTTGAAAACAAAGGCTTCGTGGGTAATGTCGGCCGCGGGTGTACCTTCGTAATACACCACTCCGCGCGCTCGCTCCCGGTCATAGATACCGAGCGCCACAATACTGCCAGTGAGTGGAGAGAAGCCCAAGCCTGCCTGCACGTCCGCAAGGAGCGATGACCGCTCCTCTTCGCTGCGCGCCGAACGCAACGCCCAGCGGCCAAGCGCCACCTGCGTCACTTCATCAAGACTGTTCCACTCCTCACCCACCGTTTCGATGTCAAAGATGAGGGTGGCCATGGTGATGGTCCCTAGAAGGAAACCGGCGAGCCCGAAAAGCAGGAAATGATAGTGTCACGCTCGCGCGAGAGTTGGTAGTGGTAGCGGCCGCCCGAGAAGCGCCCGCCGCAGCTGTCGACCGCCACATTCTCGTCGACGCCGTAGATAGGAAAGCCATCGAGTGCGTAGCCCACCAGCGTGTCGCCATCAAAGACCGTATAAAAAGCTACTTCATCGTTACGAATAAGCGAGCCATCCTTAGCGATGCCAACTACATCATAAGGGATACACGAGGGGGTGGGGAGTGGGCTCGTCTGGAGTGGAAGCTGGAGTAGCACCTCTTCGCTTGAGTAAGGTGGCAGTGCTGTGCTGCTAGAGGCGTCCACCGAAGGAGGTAGCGCCGCGTGTTCACGGTAGACAATCCGCGCACCCTCAACCTCCTTGATCTGCGCCCCCGGCAGGTGCGGCCACGCTACCGCGCGATAGGAAGTACAGTAAAGGGCGGCCAACCGTACCTCAGGAGTAGAACTAGCTACATCGGCCGCTGGCTCTTCCACAACTTCTTCTGTCGGAGTCTCACCGAGCACACTCGCCACTGCGGCACGCAAATGCTCAAGGAGGGACAGGCGATCGAGTGTTGGCGGCGGCAATTCGGCCGCTGGTTCAGTCGGAGGTGGCGCTTCTCCCGCAAGCGCCGCGGCGGCCACTGCTGCCTGCACACTACCCTGCGTAAGGTCGCGCACCACCGTGGCCGAAATACCCGACACCAAGAAAAACACTGCGAGCAAAAATAACGCGAAATCGCGAGTACGGATCATGTCTCTCTATAATAGCAGAAGCGGGGGGGGGGGGGCCTGGCCGGCGGGGGGCCTCAAC
>JALHRC010000014.1:0-5113 GCA_022841645.1 Minisyncoccota bacterium | reverse complement strand
AAACAAACGGGGGGGAAAAAAAGCCCCCCCCCGCTTCCACATCAGACATTATTCACCTGCCTCCTCATCCTCTTCCTCAGTGGTGTCGTCAGCCGCTGGAACTCCCTCCTCGCCTTCCTCGTCTTCACCCTCTACTACGTCGTCGCCGTCTTCAAAGAAATGAATCATGTTGGCTAGTTATCTATAAGTACTGATCAAACGTGACCAGAGTCACGGGCGGAAGTATACCCTGTCCCGCTCCGGTGTCTTAATTATACAACAAGATAGATTTTACACCAAATGCTGTCACAAAAAAGTTTGCTTTTAGATGCCAAAACGCACGGGCGGAGCCGCCTGTGTGGAGGTGGCAGTGGACGTCGAAAGACCATAACTAGGATCGACCGCCCGGCCGATTTGGTCGAAGAATTCCTGGTAGGTGGTGACATTCATGCGCTCGCCATTGAGGAAAAATGTTGGGGTGCCGGTAAGTTGGCGCTCGCGGCCTTCCGCAGCATCAGCCCGCACCTCATCACGCAAGAGGGTTGAGCGCATCTGGCGTTCAAATTGCTCTACGTCGAGTCCCAACTCCTTAGCGTACTCGGAAAAGAGCACGGTCGGAGTGCGGTGTTTGCCCCAGGTGGCCTGACGCGTAAACAACAGGTCGTGGTACTCAAAGAACTTCCCTTGCTGTCCGGCTGCCTCGGCCGCCCGGGCCGCTTGCTCGGCATAGGGGTGAATACTTGAGAGGGGGAAATGTCGGTACTCAAAGGCAATCGCGTCACCGTACTGCTCAAGTACATCCTTTACTACTGGATGAAATTCGGCACAGGCGGGGCACTGAAAGTCACTAAATTCAACCAGGGTAACTGTCGCACCCTCGGCGCCCATACGATGCGTAGTGCCAGTCGTAATGCCTTCGTTATTGCGAGCAGTTACGGTACTTGAGTACCACACCGATCCGCCGATTAACACGACCATGATAACAAGAATAACTACCCAGGGATTTTTCATATGCTCCGTAGTGTAGCATAGGTAGTATACTGACCATGAAGTTGCACACGTGCTAACATCGTGGTCTACTATGGGCCATGGCAATAAAGCCCAATTTTACCCGCAAGAAAAAGCGCCAGCGTAGCGGCACGGCTTTTTGGGATAGCGAATATCAGAACCCCGAACACCTGGCTCTCTCCACGAGCCCGGGCGAAGATTTTGAAAAGTTTATTCGCTGGCTTTCGCGTGGTGAGTGGGCGTCACTTCTTCAAGAGACCACCTTGGCCGTCGACCTTGGGTGCGGCAATGGTCGTCATCTTACCTACCTCGCCAACGCCTTTGGCATGCGGGGCTACGGTGCCGACACCTCGGCCGCCGCGATCGCCAAAGCCCGCGAACTCGCTACCGACCTTCCCATCACCTACACGGTGGCTGGAATGGACGCCCCGGTCCCCTTGCCCGACGCCTCTGCTACCCTCACCCTCGATATGATGGCCTCGCACTATCTGAACGCCAAAGGACGCCTGGCCCTGCGTGACGAATTCTATCGTCTCCTTAAGCCTGGCGGGTTTCTCTTAATGAAAACGTTTTTGCGCGACGGCGACCTGCATAGCGATCGCCTCATCGAAAGCGCACCCGGCCCAGAAGCTGATTCTTATATTCATCCCGTCATCGGTGTAGCAGAATACGTCTATCGCGAAGAAGTGCTCTTGCCCTTCCTTGAGGAACGCTTTATCATCCACAAGGTCTATCGTTCACACAAACACGCCTTTCATGGCCGCGCGCGCAAGCGTCGCACGATCACTATCTACGCGCAGAAAGATCCCTACACCTAAGCAAGATTAGTTGGCCTCCGGCACCCCCGCCTCACCCTCAAAGCTCACACCGTACTCAATTCCCTGCTCCATGATGGTACTGAGGTCACGGAAGAGTATATCGCCAGGCGGAACAAACACACTGCGGTCGACCGCGTTCCACTGTGTGCAACTGTAGCGTACTGGCTCGTAGAGCGTGGCCACTTCGCGCGACTCTGGCACTGCCGGTGCCTCAGGGTCGTTTACCGTCGCTAGGTCAAATTTCACCCCGATCATCTCGCCGGCAATTTCCGCCCAAAAGTAGATCCAGTTGTCTTTGACAATGATCGATGACACTGTAGTAGACGCACTGACGTCGGTCATCATATCTGCGCGCAGCACACCATCGTCGATAAACACAGTGCCTACCAGTGATTGTTCACGTGCACGTGCACTCTGCACAGCACACTCAAGGCTCTCTCCGCGCGCCAAGAGTGCTGACAACGTCCCCACGCCACTATTCTCTGCATCCTCGGGTGCGGCAGCCGCGGGTACAGCAGGCTCGGGAATCGTCGGTGCTTCATCTTCCACACTTTGCTGCCCGAGCTGCCAAAAAAATAGACCACACCCGAGTGCCACTACTACCACCGCTAGCAAAAATAATTTGATATTCATGAGTTGAAACTATACCTGCTAGTGTAGCAAACAGATCAGGTGTTGGCGAAGTTACCACGCACCGGAGCGACCAGGGTAGCGAAGTCCCGCGCCAGCATCCCCACCGAAAAGCTGCGGTCCCCGGCGTTAAAAATGATTTTTTCATGGACAAGCAATGACTCATCGACATAGACCGGTAGTCCAAAGAGGTTTCCAAAAGGTGGTACGCCACCCGGCAGAACCCCGCCCGTAAGCTCAGCCACTTCAGTCTCAGTGGCAAAACGCACATCAGAAAAGCCAAATTCCTCGCGCACAGCAGCCTCAACAAAGCGCGCACTCCCTGGCAGCACAAACATAGCAAAATGTTTGCCTCGCTCCTTATGGCGCACCCGCACAATGAGCGCCTTTGCTCCTTGTGTAAGCGTGTAGCCGGTACGCACGGCCGCTGCCTCTTCACTCGTACGTACCGCTTCGTGCTCGAAGGTCTCGTACCATACTCCACGCTCGGAAAGCAGCGTGGTGATGCGGCCAACTACAGGATGATAGTCCATAGCGCCTGCCTAGTATAGCGAATAATTGAAAAAGGGGCGGTGGCAAAGCCACCGCCCCTTTTTCTCTACCACCTCCTCTTAAAATTCATCAAGCGCCTCATCGATCAAACTTTCTGCGTCATCAAGATAGTCTTCGGCGTCATCTTCATCCCCATCATCGAGGGCGTCCTCCGCATCATCGAGAGCATCAGCTGCTTCATCCAGCAAGTCTTCTGCGTCACCAACATCCTCATCGTCATCAAGGGCATTCTCTACATCATCCCAGGCATCATCGAGATCATCATGAAGCTCATCGAGACGATCTTCGAGGTCATCGCTATCGCTACCATTATCCCCAATGGCATCGAGGGCGTCGTCGACCGTGTCGTCAGCCTCTTCAGCGAGATCAATAGCCTCGTCGTAGTCCTCGTCATCAAGCGCTACCTGGGCCTCGTCAATCAGATCCTTGGCTTCATCGAGGAGGTCTTCGGCTTCGCTGGTTGCTTCACCGTCCTCATCAGCCTGATCAATCTCGTCCTCTGCATAGTCAATCCGATCTTCAACTTCATCAATGAGATCTTCAGCTTCACTTTCATCAGTGTCGCCACCCACGAGCTCGACCGCCTCATCAGCGTTATCTTCTGCATCATCCAGATAGTCTTCGGTATCCGAGAGGTCGCCATCTATATACGCGCGTAGTGCGTCCATAATGTCCTTGCGGGCATCTTCCAGGCGATCTTCTGCCTCATCGAAGTCGTCAGCGTCGAAGTTATCGTCAACCTCCTCTTCCGCGTCCTCCAGGAGATCGAGCGTGTCGCTAAAATGGTCGCGGACGTCACTTGCCTCACTGTCCTCATAACCGTCGCCACTACCACCACTGTTATTTGCTTTGGCATCGGCTAGTTTGCGCTCGAGGTCAGCAATTTTGGTGAGGAGCGCCTGCATGGAGCCCGACGGCATGCTACACGATCCACCACTGCACGCGGCTGGTGGGACGGTTACTGTGCCTCCCGTAGTGCCCCCATTTTGGAGTACCTGGTACAGCGCACGCGACTTTGGACCAAAGTAGCCACTCGCTGGCGACAGGCCTTTAGCCGCTTGCCAACGGGCAACCGCAGCTACCGTAAGGGCCTTAAATTCACCGGTCTCACTTCCGGGCGAGCCAGCTCCTGAGGCAGCGATCTGAAAGCCACTGCTATTTAAAAATTGCTGTAAACACTTTACATCTTCACCGGTCATTCCTTGCTGCAGGTCACGAGCAAACGTACAAGTGGCTGCTTCGGCCCGGGGCGCAAAAAGCACACCAGCCATAAGCATCAGTGCGGCCGCCACCACTGCCACACCAAACGATTTTTGAACGTGTATCATACCTATACAGTATACACCATGAGCGCGCCAAGCGCAGTGCAAACCTGTATACTTGCTCACACTTCGTATGTTTTCAGCCCTCGAAAATTTTCTCCTCTCCTTTATTCACGCCATTCCGCTGGAACTCTTTACCTTTATCGCTTCATTTATCGAAGAAGTAGTCGCCCCGATACCGTCGGCTGGCGTGCTGATTCTCACCGGTTCATTTGCGGCGGTTCAGGAGCGCTCACTTGCGGGCCTCATTCCCCTCGTTTTTATTGCGGCGCTGGGTAAATCCCTCGGTGCTATTATTGTGTACTTTTTCAGTGACAAGCTTTCACATTTGGTCTTCCGTCGCTTTGGTACGTGGCTACGCGTAAGCTCTGAAGAAGTGGCCGAGATCGGCAAGCGGATGACCGGCACTCCACGCGACTACCTCATCTTGACTGCCTGTCGCGCCCTCCCGATTGTGCCCTCCTCTGCCGTGTCGGTGGGCTGTGGTGTCCTCAAGGTTCCGTTTCGACTTTTCCTCATTACCACCATCATCGGTACCGTACTGCGCGACAGCTTCTTTATTTATGCTGGTTACCAAGGAACGGATCTCCTCTCACGCCTCACCGCCCAGTCGGTAAACGTGGAGTCGGTTATCCAAACAGCCTTCATTGGCTTCGTGCTAGCCTTTTTCGCCTACCTCTATTTGCGTCGTCGGCGAGGTACTGCCGCACCTACCGTTAGCACGAGTGATGAGTAGGAAGACGTGCAAAGGGCCGGCGACTTCGTCGCCGGCCCCCAAACCCACAGTCCCAAAAACCCAAACCG
>JALHRC010000013.1 GCA_022841645.1 Minisyncoccota bacterium | reverse complement strand
GAATCGCTCTCTTTCCTTGCCATAACTTCTCAATCATAAAGCGCTCCTCAAAACTTACATGCTTGTACGTGTTCATAGACAACTATCTTAGCTGTCCTACTTCAAAGGTGACGGGAGGGCAGCTTCCTTATCGCAATTGGAGCGGAGGAGCAGACGTGACAGGCGAAATGTGGTTCCTGGATGATGGTGACCTGAGAGCCCTCATTCGCGGTGGTTTGGCCGCACAAGGGGTGGTCGTGCAGGCGTTGCTGGGCGGTGTTCCTCTCGACGCGAAGATCAAGCCTGATGTGACCTACGTCACACAGATTGATCTGGCTGCCGAAGCGGCGGCCATGCCGTTCCTCACGGGGACCGGCCTGACCGTCTTTTCCGAGGAGGCAGGCGAGTCTGGCGCTCCTTCGGGAGCGATGGAGCGAGAGGTTATCCTCTTCGACCCGCTTGATGGCACTCGCGCCTTCATGCAGGGTGCTCCGACGTCCACTATCATCGTTGCCACCTACAGCAAGGACCTGAAGAAGGTCACTCGCTGTGTGGTGGCGGATATGCTGGGGCGGGTGTGGTTTGCCACCCTGGGCAAGGGGACGTGGGTTTTCCACCACAGCGGGAACCTCGAGCAAGATCTGCGTTCGGCACGGCAGTGCCGGGTGTGGGAAGGGGGGTTGGCTCCCAAGAATACGGTGTATGTCGACTACTCCCCGACGTTCAATCTGGACGGCTTCCCGGCCGTCTCGTTCGAAGCCAAACTCGGCTTCATGGCGGAAGTGATGAAGTGCACAGGGGTGTCCCTTCTCGGATCCAATGGCCTGCATCACGCCCTGGTGGCCAATGGTGGCCACGGTGTGGTGGGTGGGGTCACCAAGTCCAAGGGCGGTGAGTGGGACGTGGCGCCGGGTCTGCTTGTTCATGAGGCAGGTGGGCACCTCCGTGCGTTCACGACACACGGAGGCTCTATCCGCTCGGCTGATCCGCTGGATGTCTTCAGCTACAACTGCCTCATCTCGGGCTGCAGCGAGGTTGTGACTCGGCATCTGCTCGAGCTGGCCACCGCGATGCATCGCTTCGACGCCCCCAGTTCCTGATGGCTGTTTCGGGGGGTCTGCGTGAGCGCGGGCCCCCCATTCATATCGTGAAAAGACCGTAATTTTTTAATCCCCCAATTCCCCGCGGTTCTACCGCGGGGTCTTTCGCTTCGGAAAGTATGAAAACCTAAGGTTTTCATTTAGACTGAGAGCATGAGCTTGGTTAAAGGACACCACCAACTCCGCCCGCTCTAAGGCTCATGCACGAGGCCATACCCAGGGATTCTATCCCTGGGTGGTTGATTGCGCCTGGTACCACTCGTAGGTGCGGCGGATGCCTTCTTCGATCGAAATGGAATGGCGAAAGCCAAGGGCATGGAGCTTTGACACATCAAGGAGTTTGCGTGGAGTGCCTTCGGGTTTGGTAGGATCCCAGGCGATGGTGCCTGTATAGCCGATGATTCCAGACACCATTTCCGCCAGCTCTTTCACTGTCTGTTCTTCACCAGTGCCGAGATTAATCCACTGTGGATCGTTGTAGTGTTCCATGATATAGAGGCAGCCTGCAGCCATGTCATCCACATGCATATGTTCACGCCTTTGTGTCCCGGTCCCCCACAGGGTGACGGATGGGGCGTTCGTTTCCTTCGCTTCATGGAAGCGGAAAATAAGAGCACCAAACACATGAGAAGTGGCCAAATCAAAGTTGTCACCGGGACCGTAGAGATTTGGTGGCATCACACTCACAAAATTGCAGCCATACTGACGGTGGTAGCTTTCGCACATCTTGAGACCAGCAATCTTTGCTAAGGCGTATGCATCATTTGAGGGCTCGAGGGGTCCTGTCAGAAGATATTCTTCTTTCAGCGGTTGCGGCGCCAGTTTGGGGTAAATGCATGATGTGCCGAGGAAGAGTAATTTTTTTACCCCGTGTACGTGGGCGTTATGGATGACGTTGTTTTGAATCTGAAGGTTTTGGTAAATGAAGTCAGCGGGGGAGGTCTGGTTTGCTTTGATGCCTCCCACTTTGGCAGCCGCCAGAAATACGTACTCCGGTTTTTCGGTGGCAAAAAAGTTTGTGACGGATTGTTGGTCGAGGAGGTCAAGCTCCTGCCTCGTGCGCGTTAGGATATTCGTAAAGCCTGCGGCTGTGAGAGCGCGCACAATGGCTGATCCCGCGAGACCGCGGTGGCCGGCGACAAAAATTTTGGCAGTGGTTTCCATAAAAATTGATTACGGGTGATTAGTGCCAACACTGTAGCATGTTCATATAACTGAGTGGAGGAAGAGAAGGTGGCGCAGGGCAGCCAAACGGAGAATGCACAGAGCCATACAATAGCTTGCAATTTAAGTTAAACTATGCTATAATATTAGAAGCAGGTAAGGCAATCAAGCTAATCTGCTGGAGAACTTTCTCATGATGCACGAGCGAATGCTCAAGGGGGCCCACTTCTATGACGGTCTCGTTGAGAATGCGGGTGGCCACGATATCGGTCATTGCGTCCTCTTCTCCGGCGTTCCGCTGGAGTGGGGGGCGATCAAGAAGTTCAACGATATGTACGAGCTGTGCCGACAGCTCGACGTGCCGCTGCGCACGGCGTTCGTCGCGCATAACGCCGACGCGAACTCGCCGTGGGGACTCTTCGAGCTCGGCAGCGCGGACCCGGTGCAGTTTGGATTCTGGCACGCCGCCGGTCCGCACTTCCGTTTCGGCCAGGAGATGGCGAGCATCAAGAGCTGCCGGTGGGCGGTTCTCGACTTCCCGATCCTCCGTGGCACCGAGTTCGTTTCGGCGATCGGCCAGAACGTGCCGGTCGAGGCCTACAGCGAACTGCAGGTCACCGGCTTCAAGCTCAAGCCCGAGATCATCGCCGCCCTCAAGGCCGGCGATCCGATGTCGCCAGAGCTTGTCCAGGCGCTTCGGGATGCCGGTCGTCTGGTCGATGAGGAGCATGTGGATGGCGTGTCGACACGTGCCCGGCGCTTCACCGTCAATCTCGAGCCGCGGCCGGACAAGGGTTGGCTCGGCATCCTCGTCGAGCAGCGCAAGCCCGGTACGCGCGATTCGATGGCGCAGAGCGACGTGCTCTGGGGCGTGCTCGATCGGTTCTTCAAGCGCGGCGAGACCGCCGTTGGCTCCGCGCTCATCGTCGGCACCGAGCCGATCAAGCTCGGCCAGTTCTTCCCGGGCAGCGGTGGCGGCATGGCGATCTGATTCGCCTGCCACAGAACAAAAGAAGGGGAGCGGCGCCGCCGGCGCCGCTCCCGAACGAGGAAACGCATTGTTGGCTACGGCTGGCTATGCGGTTTTTTTAATCTTTTAAAACAAAATCTCGCCGTCAGTTTTTTGTAGGAGTTCAAAGTCGCTCTTTACCATCAGCTTAGCAAGATCAGAAAATTTTATTTTAGCTTCCCAGCCCAGCTTTTCTTTGGCCTTGCTTGGGTCGCCAAGGAGAATGTCCACTTCGGTGGGGCGGAAGAAGTGCGGATTAATTTTTATGATGGTGCTGCCGGTCTTTTTATCGATACCGACCTCACCAAGGCCAGTGCCTTCCCATACGAGATCCATCCCCAGTTCCTCAGCGCAGGCTTCGACAAACTCGCGCACACTGTGCGTTTCGCCGGTGGCGATCACAAAGTCGTCGGGGCGCTCGTGCTGCAGCATCCGCCACATCGCGTCGACATATTCCTTGGCGTAGCCCCAGTCGCGCTTGGCGTCGAGGTTGCCGAGCTCGAGAAACTTTTGCTGTCCGAGTTTGATGCGTGAAAGTCCCACGGTAATTTTGCGCGTGACGAAGTTGTGACCCCGCCGCTCGCTTTCGTGGTTGAACAGAATACCGTTGACGGCAAACATGTTGTAGGCCTCGCGGTAGTTTTTTACAACCCAGTAACTATAGAGCTTGGCGATACCGTAGGGGCTGCGCGGGTAGAAGGGAGTGGTCTCGCGCTGCGGCGTTTCTTGCACCTTGCCGTAGAGCTCGGAGGTCGAGGCTTGGTAGAACTTGGTGGTGTTGGAGAGCCCTTGCTTGCGGATTGATTCAAGGAGGGTGAGGGTAGCCACAGCGTCGGTTTGGGCCGTGAATTCGGGTAGATCAAAGGACACCCGCACATCGCTCTGCGCCGCAATGTTGTACACCTCGTCGGGCGCAATCTCACGGATAAGGGTAGTGATGTTTGTCGTGTCGGTGACGTCGCCTTCGTGGAGGAAGAGGGAACGATTGAATACCGCCTCGTCCTTAATAAGGTGTCGGATGCGCGCGGTGCGAATAGAGCTCGAGGGTCGCACGATGCCATGCACCTCGTAGCCTTTCTCGAGGAGGAGCTCAGCGAGGTACGAACCATCTTGGCCGGTAATGCCGGTAATGAGGGCTTTTTTCATGGGGCTTATAGTAGCATGGCTTTATACAAACGCACGGCGGTGATATTCAGCTGTAACCGCCCCAGATAAGGATTTGTTACGCACCTATCCTCGTTCGCGGTCAGACCTCGGCGGGGTTAGCTAGTCCAGGTTTCGCGTACTTTGGCTTATGTTATAGTGGTGCCCATATGAAAGATTTTCTAAAGACACTCGTCTATATCGGCCTGTTTACCATCCCTTTTTTAACCCTCTACGTTGAAAACGATTACTTCTTTCCCTTCATTACCGGCAAAAATTTCGCTTTTCGAATTATTGTTGAGCTCATCGTAGCCGCCTGGGCACTCCTGGCACTCCTCGATGCCAAGTATCGACCGAAGTTCTCGTGGTTACTGTCAGGGTTCTCCGTACTCATAGTGGTGATGTTCTTCTCCAGTCTTTTAGGGGAGCATCCCTCGACAAGCTTCTTTAGTAATTTCGAGCGTATGGATGGTTTCATCACCCTCGCGCACGTCTTCTTGTACGTTCTCGTGTTGGGCAGTGTCTTTACCGAAAAGCGTCAGTGGCACGCCTATCTCTACACGACCCTCGCGGTCGCCTTCTTTGTCTCGCTCCATGGCCTCGCACAGTACGCCGGCGTAATTGAGGGGTATCGGGGCCGTATTGATGGACAGCTTGGCAACGCGGCGTACATGGCCATTTACATGCTCTTCCACATCTTCTTTGCCTTCTGGATGTTTGTGGAGAGCAAATCCACGTTGGTGCGCAGTCTCCTTGGGCTGCTGTCTGTGATGTTCATATTTACTTTGGTAGAGACGGGTACACGCGGAACCGCTCTCGGGTTCATTGTGGGAGCGGTGGTAATGGTGGGCTATGTCGCCCTTTTTGGGAAACAGTTTGCTCGTTTCCGCACCTATGCCATTGGAGCCATTGCCGTCATTGTGCTCATGACCGTAGGGCTCGCAGCAGCTCGCGACAGTGCCTTTGTGAGTGATAATCCAAACCTCGCGCGTATTGCTAGCCTCACCAGTGTGAGTAACATCGTGGCGCAGCTCGATGTGCGTGGAGTTATTTGGGGAATGGCCTTACAGGGCGTGAAGGACCGACCACTTCTTGGGTGGGGGCAAGGCAATTTCAATTTTGTTTTTAACACCTACTACGACCCGTACTTGTGGGGGCAGGAGCAGTGGTTTGATCGGGTGCACAACATTGTGCTCGACTGGCTGATTGCGGGCGGCGTGCTTGGTTTTCTCGCGTACAGCAGTTTGTTTGTTGCGGCCCTCTATTACCTACTCTGGCGACCGTGGCGGTATGGGGACGAAACCTTTAACGTGCTCGAACGGGCGGTGCTTCTCGGTATTTTGGCTGGATACCTCACTCACAATCTCGTCGTCTTCGATAACATCGTGAGCTATATTTTCTTTGCAGTAATTCTGGCACTCATCCATTCTCGGGTAGCGGTGGCGATGCCGCGCCTCAATGCTTTGGTTATCGATCGCCGTTTGGTGGTGCAGATTGCTGCGCCGATCACAGCCGTAGTGGTGGGGGCTGTTATTTACACGCTCCATCTCCCTAATATGCAGGCTGCAGCCGACATCATTGATAGCTATCGCTCACCCTCTCCCGAGGCACAGCTCGCCTCGTTTGAACGTGCGCTGTCGCGCAATTCGTTTGCTGCGCAGGAAATAGTCGAGCAATTTGCCCAGCAGGCGATGAACATAGTGCGCAATGAAAATGTCCCCGAGGCCGTACGGGCCGACTATGTGAGCAAAGCCGAAGCGGCCCTGGTGGCGTACGTGAAGGAAAAACCGGGCGATGCTCGACTCCATGTCTTTATGGGAACGTTTTACCGTTCGATCGGGAATCTTGATGAGGCTGATAAGCAGTTTAAAATTGCTCGGACGCTCTCTCCTAAAAAGCAAGCAATCATCGCTCAGCAAGGCATCATTGAACTGTCGCGAAATGATTACGTGGCTGCGCGTGACTACTTCAAGGTAGCGTTTGAACTGGATGAGCGTAACACTGAAGCTCGGGAGTACTACGTCTCCGCACTTTTCTTTAACGGCGAGCCAGAGGCGGCGCGGGCGCTCGTAGAGGACGAGGCGATGAAAGAACGCTTCGCACAAAATAACTTCCTCATCAATAGTGTTAATGCCTCAGGTGACCTTTCCTTCTTGGCCGAACTCTACGAGATCCGCACCCAAAAAGATCCTACCGCTGCACAAAACTGGGCGTCACTGGCGTTTGTGTATTACCAACTCGGGAACAAAGAGCGTTCGCTAGAGGTGCTCGCTGAAGGGGGACAGCAGATCCCCAGTTTCCGTGAGACAGCCACCTGCGTGAGCGAAAATATCAAAAATGGCCGAGAGCCCGCCGCCGACTGTACACCAGCAGCTTCATGATCCAGGTAGAGATTAATGTGCCGCTCGCGTTCCGTACCACTCTTGGTGTAGGGGGCGGGGCGGCACATTTTGTGAAAGTGAAGACTGAGGCAGAACTTACTGCTGCACTGGCGTACGGCAAAGCACGCGACCTGCCGGTAGCTATTCTCGGTGGCGGATCAAATGTAGTGGTGCCCGACGAAGGGGTAAGCGGTTTGGTTATCGAGATGGGCATCGGTGGCATTTCCTATACCGAAGAACGTGACGGTGAGGTTGTGGTCCGGGCTGGTGCTGGTGTGGTATTTGATGATGTGGTAGCGGGTGCGGTAGAGCGTGGCCTCTGGGGCCTAGAAAACCTTTCTCATATTCCGGGTACGGTTGGAGGGACGCCGATACAAAATGTCGGAGCCTATGGGGTGGAGGTATCTGAACTGATTGAACTCGTAGAGACCATCAATCGAGAAACCGGGGAGGCACACGTATTTAAAAATATCGATTGCACGTTTGGCTATCGTAATTCGTTTTTTAAATCGTCACTGGGTCGGCAGTTTATTGTAACGGCGGTTACGTTCCGTCTCCATAACATTGCTCGTCCACGTCTTTCCTATGCCGACCTTACGCGCGCATTTGCTTCTGTGTCCGTACCCGAACTGGCCGACATCCGCGCAGCTGTAATCGCTATACGGTCAAAGAAATTTCCCGACTGGCGCTCTATCGGTACCGCTGGATCATTTTTTAAAAACCCCATCATCACGAAAGTAGAGGCTGCCGAGCTACACGAGCGACATCCTGATATACCAATGTTTCCTCATGAAGAGCACCACGTTAAGTGTTCACTTGGGTTTATTCTCGACAAATTGTGCGGCCTGCGTGGCTTTTGTGTAGGCCCTGTCTGTCTATACAAGGAGCAAGCGCTTGTACTCACAGCTCTCCCTGGCAGCACGGCAAAGGAAATAGATGCGTTTGCGAATGACATTACGTCACGTGTAAGAGACCTCACTGGGATTGTGATCGAACGTGAAGTGACAACACTCACTGCACAAAAGTAGCAATCACGACGCAAAAAACTTTTTAAAAAAAGTTTTTTGCGTCGTGAACATGAAAAAGTGCAACAAAAATATTTTTTTCTTATCCACAAATTTTGCCAAAACATTGTTGTCGAAATTTTCATTACTCGTGATAATAGTTTTAAGCAGACATTTTCTTCTCGATGCTCGCATCGATGAAAGTCTGGCGGTCGAATTTATCACCACAAAGCTCTCATCACTATGGCAGTAGCAAAGCGAAAGACAGTCAAGAAAGCAGCAAAGAAGACCGTCAAGAAGACGGTTAAGAAGGCTGCAAAGCGCACCGCAAAAAAGCGCTAACCGATGCGAGTGGTGCTCGTCACCTTCGCATCAAACTGATTGCATAATCGCCCCTCCACGGGCGATTTTGCTTTTTTGTGTTTCCGGGCGGACGCGTATATACTTGACCCGCTATGTCATTTTTAGATCGTTGGTTTGGCCAAAGCTATGAAAAGGAGCTTAAGGGAATAGCGCCACTGGTTGCTGCCATTGGCGCACTCGAGCCCACCCTCATGGAATTAGCAGACGCTGCTCTTCCGGAGCGCTTTCATGCGCTGCGCGAGCGGGTAGGGGCAGGTGCAACTCTGGACGATGTTCTCGTAGAAACCTTTGCCCTGACGCGCGAGTCAGCGCGCCGCACTCTGTCCATGCGGCACTTTGATGTGCAGCTCATTGGTGGCGTGATGCTGCATCGCGGCAAAATCACTGAGATGCGCACCGGCGAAGGCAAGACGCTGGTAGGGACACTGCCGGCTGCGCTCAATGCTCTTATAGAGAAGGGTGTACACGTAGTGACAGTGAATGACTATCTGGCGCGGCGTGACGCTGTCTGGATGGGCCAGATTTATGCAGCCCTCGGGTTGTCGGTAGGAGTCATCAATCACGACGCTTCGTATTTGTATGATCCTGCGCACCTTGAGCAAGACGCACAGCGCGACGAGCAAGGCTCATACAAAATTGTTTACGATTTCTTGCGCCCAGCTACTAGGCAAGAGGCGTACCGAGCTGACATCACGTACGGTACAAACAGTGAGTTTGGGTTTGACTACTTGCGTGACAATATTGAATTCGACCCTAACCAGATTCGCCAACGCCACCACGCCTTTGCTATTGTCGACGAAATCGATTCAATTTTGATCGACGAGGCACGGACACCGCTTATTATTTCTGCCCCCGCCGAGGGTGGGGAAGAGCTCTACCACCAGTGTGCCGCCGTGGCGCGCGCGCTCATTCCTGAGCGTGATTACGCCGTAGATGAAAAGCTCAAGAGCATTGCCCTCACTGACATCGGCATCGAGACAGCTGAAAAACTTCTTGGTATTGATAACATTTACACTGACCGAGGCATAAAATATGTACACCATCTCGAGACGGCCGTGCGCGCTGCCGCCCTGTTTACGCGCGACAAAGAATACGTCGTGCGTGATGGTGAGGTGGTGATCGTCGACGAGTTTACTGGTCGCATGCAGCCTGGACGCCGCTGGTCGGACGGTCTCCATCAGGCTATTGAAGCCAAGGAAGGAGTGGCGATTCAGCGCGAGACCAAAACCTACGCCTCAATTACCTACCAAAACTTTTTCCGTCTCTACGATAAGCTCGCAGGTATGACCGGTACCGCTCTTACCTCACAAGAAGAGTTCTACACTGTCTACAAGCTTGAAGTGGTACCTATCCCGACTCATCGTCCTATACGCCGCACTGACCATAATGACCTCATCTTTCAAAACGAACGTGGGAAATTTGCGGCGATCGTAGCCAAAGTAAAAGCGGTACACGAGACCGGCCAACCACTCCTCATTGGTACAGCGTCTATCGAAACAAACGAACGGCTCTCAGCAGCTCTGGCGGCAGCTCAGGTACCGCACCAAATGCTCAACGCTAAAAACCACGAGCGTGAGGGTGAAATTATCGCCGCCGCTGGACGGAAGGGGTCGGTCACGCTCGCTACCAACATGGCTGGTCGCGGTGTCGACATCAAACTCGGTGGACCCGACGCTACGCCAGAAGAGGCCGACGAAATTCGTAGTCTCGGTGGTCTCTTTGTGTTGGGTACCGAGCGCCACGAAGCCAGGCGTATCGACAACCAGCTACGCGGTCGTTCTGGCCGACAAGGTGATCCTGGCGCCACTCAATTCTTTGTTTCAATGGATGATAGTCTGATGCGTGTGTTCGGTGGGGAACGAGTGAAAAGTTTGATGGGCACCTTTGGGATTCCCGAAGATCAACCGATTGAGATGCGTCTCCTTTCATCAACTCTCGAAACAGCCCAAACACGTATTGAAGGTTTTCACTTTGATGCCCGCAAGCAGGTACTTGCCTACGACGATGTGCTCAACCAACAGCGCATGGTGATCTACGCCCGTCGCCGCCGGTTACTCCTCAATGAAGGTGAAGAGGTAGAGTCGGTCGAGAGCGAGCTCGTGGCGGCTCTGCCTGAGGTGTCCCCGGTGTTGTTGGAGAAACGCAACGAACTGGGTGCTGACGTGCTACGCGATCTTTTCCGGCGCATGGTGCTTCAGATGATCGATTCGCTATGGGTCGAACATCTCGAAGTAATGAACTACACACGCTCGAGCGTTAACTTGCGCGCGTACGGTCAACGCGATCCCCTGATTGAATACCGTAAAGAGGGAACGCGTCTGTTTAAGGAAATGCAGCAAGCGGTGTATCTTCGGGTAGCTAATCTGATTCCCCAACTCCAGCCACGAGTAGTGGCCGTTGAAGAGGCGGCGATGAAGGAAGCGGCTGTGCGCGCCCAGGCAGCAGCTGGCGAGGTGGAGGCTGCCAAGAACGCAGCGCGTACACCAGTAACAGCCACTGATGGTCCTGGTCGAAATGACCTCGTGACGATCACCAACGGAACCGACACTAAAACTCTGAAGTATAAAAAGGCCGAAGCACTGCTCGCGTCAGGTGGATGGCGGCGCGTTGACTAATACTATGCGTTTTGTTGGCAAGCTCCTCCTCACCACCCTGGCCTTCTTACTGGCCGAGCGTTGGCTGCCTGGTTTTAGCGCGGGTGGCCTTCTGAGCGCCTTCTTCATGGTCGTTGTACTGGGTCTTATCAATGTGACTGTGAGGCCCGTGCTTGTCCTACTCACCATCCCTGTCACCATCCTCACCCTTGGCCTCTTCCTCCTCGTTATTAATACGCTGTGTGTGATTATTGCTGCAGCTCTCGTCCCTGGCGTTGACGTGGAAAATTTCCTTACTGCCTTTTTGATTGCTCTTATTGCATCAGCAGCGGGTTATCTGGGTAATCGCCTCTGGCGCTAAGGAGCCTATAAACCTAGTCATGTCGGAGACATAGCGCCCTTGAATGCAATTTTTGCGTGTCGCACCAGTGGCTCATGGTCCTCATAATGAATACCGCTGATCTGCCCGGGTAGCCAGGTGTAGTGTTTTTGAAAGTCGCTCCGGTATGAGATCGCTCAGGTGGTAAAGGGCAGGTTAGGTGTAGGAGCCTGACGCTGACAACATCTGTACAGATCGTCATTTTTGTAGTATTGTCTCCACACTATGTTTGTTGACGAAGTGCGCCTAGCGATCAGTGCGGGCAATGGTGGAGACGGGGTGGTGCGTTGGCGCCACGAAAAATTTAAGCCCCAGGCCGGGCCGGCGGGCGGTAATGGTGGGCGTGGGGGAGACGTGGTGTTTCGTGCCGTGCGCGATATTGCTGCGCTCGGCCGTTACGTGGGTGTGTCGTCTCTGTCTGCTCCCTCGGGTGAGGCTGGTCAGGGCGGAAGTAAGCACGGAAAACGGGGTGACGACCTAATTGTGGATGTGCCTATTGGTGCGCGTGTAACTGATAGTGAAAATCATCGATCGGTTGAATTACTTACAGAAGGTGAGTCGGTTCGTTTTTATAAAGGTGGGAATGGTGGTCGTGGCAATGAACACTACAAGTCTTCGGTCTCGCGTGCTCCGATCAAGTCTACCAAAGGGCAGCGCGGTGAGTCTGGCACAGTAACCATAGAGCTATCACTGGTCGTTGACGCTGGGTTTGTAGGCATGCCCAATGTAGGAAAATCTTCACTCATCAATGTGCTCACCAATGCTGGGTCGAAAGTGGGTGACTACGCCTTTACTACCAAGTACCCACAGCTCGGTGACTTCTACGGCTACGTGCTCGCTGACATTCCGGGGCTGATTGAAGGAGCTGCTTTGGGGAAGGGTCTTGGACACCGTTTTTTGCGTCACATTAGCCGCACCAAAATGCTTCTCCACGTGGTGGATAGTGCTAGCGAAGACCCGCTCCGGGACTACTACACCATACGGAATGAGCTCTCTAGCTACGAAAAAAGCTTAAGTGATAGGGAAGAGTGGATTATTTTCAATAAATCTGATCTTGTAAAAGATGGTTATATTGAAGCTCTCATAAAGCAGCTTGACGTAAATGAAGATCGTGTCTTTGTTTTGTCTGTAAAAAGTGGGGAAGGCGTGGCAAAACTACAGTCAGCGCTTGCTCGTCGCTTAACACAGCCGTACAATGACGCAGAAAAGTGAACACTGCGTAGGTAGTGGCCACTCATTTATCTCGTAATTTTCATCGCTCTGCATGTCAAAGCTCGACTACACTCCGACCATTGGCCTTGAAGTCCATGTCGAGCTCGCGACCAAGAGTAAAATGTTTTGCGGTTGCAAGAATGCCCCACATGACAGTGAACCGAATCAGAATGTTTGTCCGGTCTGCCTCGCACACCCGGGGACTCTACCGGTACCGAATCAAGAAGCAATATCTTTTGTGCTGCAATTTGGAGAGGCTACTCGCGCCGATCACGCCACCTTTTCAGAATTTGATCGTAAACACTATTTTTACCCAGACATCCCCAAGGCATATCAGATCAGTCAGTACGCCTACCCACTCCTTACTGGTGGAATGATCAATGGTATTTCGATTACGCGGGTACACCTTGAGGAAGACACTGCTCGTAACCAACACGATAAGGGTAACTACAGCCTTGTTGACTTCAATCGGGCAGGGGTGCCCCTCATGGAATTGGTTACCGAGCCGGTAATTCATGATGCTAAAACAGCCGGTGCTTTTGCGCGAGAGCTTCAGCTTATCTTACGTACCCTACGTATAGCAGAGGCCCAGATGGAGCGGGGGGAGATGCGTGTTGAGGCAAATGTGTCAGTAAGTGCTGACAAAAACCTGGGGACCAAAGTCGAGGTCAAGAATCTCAATTCTTTCCGGTCCGTAGAGGCTGCTATTGAGTACGAAATTTTGCGCCAGACAACGCTACTGGAGGCTGGCGGGGAAGTCGTTCAGGAAACACGCGGCTGGGACGAGGTAAAGCAGCGTACGTATGTGCAGCGGAGCAAAGAAACCGCTAAGGACTATCGCTATTTTCCAGACCCAGACATACCAAAGATGGACATTTCTCGTGAAGGAACATTTTCTCGAGTAAACGAGAGAATAAATAACCTACCTGATAAAAAGCGTGTAAAATATAGTGAAATCGATTTACCGATAAAACAAACTGAGATCATAATTAGCAGCCCAGACATCGATACCTTCTTTGCTGAATTTTACCAAGAGGCTTCTCGAATCGGTCGAGACAAATCGTTCTTTCAGACTGCCGCCAATTATCTGACGTCGGATGTTCTCTCTCATCTTGCTTCAGGCGCGTCCATGGGGCTGTCAGTAGAGCACTATATAGAACTCATAGACCTGGTTACTGAAGATAAAATTACCTCCCGGGTAGCGAAAGACGTACTGGCGGCTGTTCTTGTGAGCAATGAGTCACCGCGTGCCTATGCAGAAGGGCATAGCCTCCTACGGAGCACGGATATGGCGTCACTTGGTGCACTAGTTGCTGAGATTATGGGAGAGAACCCACAGGTAGTCTCTGAGTATCGGTCTGGAAAGCTGGCCTCACTGCAGTTTTTGATAGGACAAGCGATGAAGAAAAGTCGTGGGACAGCTGACCCGGCTCTACTTAAGGAAGCACTGTTGGCTGGCTTAGACTCCAAGTAGTATTATTCACAGATTTTCTCGGGTAGCCGAATCGAGGAGGTGCTCTTTGCTATACTAAACACAACATGGATACGGTGACTATCGACGGTGTGGCGTACGTACGCGCGTCAGTTTTAGCCAAGCAGCATGGCTATACGACCGACTATATCGGGCAGCTGTGCCGTGGCGGTAAGGTCGACGCACATCTGGTGGGTCGCACCTGGTACGTTTACCCAGCTACCCTCGACGGACACAAAAATACGCGCTATGCAGAACTTCGTTCAAACGAGAAAAGGTCTATAGTAGCTTCAGAAAAAACATCTTCTCGGGTAAACGTGAATAAACCGATTTCAAAGAATACACTAAGGTCGCAGCCACCACGATTTGCCGAGCGTATCTTTTGGAAGATGCCAAAATATGAAAATGACGGCTCAGATTTGATTCCAAGTACAGCAAAGGGCAGTGAAAGTAGGAAATTTGAGCAAGAAATGCCCATACATCTCGCTGAAAGTGAAAGAATTGATGTAACTGCTGGCTCAGACAACGTAGCGCTGGTTAGTGAGCCAATGCCAGCAGTGGCCTTGGCGGGGACACTAAAGGTCCTTAATTTTGCCCCCAATTTTGACTCTGAAGAAAGTGATAATACTGTTGATAAATCTAGTTACATCGAAAGTGAAGAGACCCCGATGTCAGCGGATGTTCCTACTCGCGCTCACACGGATAAGCACACCTACTCAGTAGAATTGCACCGCAGTGACACCTCGACGAGACCAGCGCACTCGCGGAGTCATTTGCCTGGCAAGACGAGGATTCTACATAGTTCTGATCGTAAAGTGTCTACCGATAGTTCAGTAGAATCACTTAAACTTGTTAAATCGTCCCTGCCACCTAGTAGTGGTGATCCTGAGACCACGTTATTCTTCCGCCTCGTAATTGCACCAGCTACCGTGGTCCTCGTGGCAGTGATCGCTGGAGCACTCTTAATGCTTGAATCTGTAACGACAGTGGGAGTCACGGATGAGGGATCGACACTTCGTCTCAACAGCGCTTCGGTGACTTCGATTTTGGATGGCGAATAGCTTTTTCTTGTGCACAGTTAGCAAGCATATTTTTCACGATGTAGCTTTATAATTAAAGCCACATCGCCATGAGCAGTGCTCTTTCCATAAATGGCAAAACGCTCCTCCCGATAAAGGAGGTTGTAGGTCGTACTCGCTATACTCGCGATTACATTGCGAAGCTTGCCCGTGAAGGTGTAATCGCTGGAGCGCAGGTGGGGCGACAGTGGTTTATTGATGAAGAGTCGCTCCAAAATTTTTCCGCTCTCAGTGAGCTTGAGGCCGATGTTCGTCGTCGGCACTTAAGTCGTGAACGACGACGTGAGCGAGATCTTAAGGTGGTTGCTAGTGAGCGGGTGGCGAAGATTTTGGAACGACCCCGCTACTCAAGAGCCCGCGCTCTCTGCGCAACTGCGCTTGTACTTTGCTGCGGTCTTCTCTCTGGTTTTTCGTTTTACTACCTGCCTGAACGAGTGTCGCTGGAGGCACTTGCGGTGAAGGCAGGTTTTTTGGTTGGCGAGCTAAGTCGGGTAGCGCTTGGTACCGGCGATGCGATGGGTGAGACAAAAGCTGTGCCACCAATTGCGCTCCCAGAAACAGTGATAGAAACAGCGCTAAGCGAGCAGCCCGTCTTTGTTGATACAGTCGAAGCACGTCGTTTTCATGATCAAAGTACCGGGGTGCTCGTACTACCTGTTGGTAGTTCTGTGAGCACGACCGAAGAAATCGCGGCGTTATTTTCCGATCCGGTGGAAGTGGTATTTCGTTCACCAGGGGTTGGTGAAATTACCTATCGCGGTGCTGTGGAAGGGGAGCTGGTGTCCGTACCATTTCTCACTGTTCCCGCACCAGTATCAGAACGTAGCGAGAATATCCCGTAACCAGATATGTTGACTCGCTTGCTACAGCTCAGGTTCCTCGCACACACGCTTTTGGTGTGTGTTGTGATGGCTGTACTAATTGTGCCAGGTAACGCTTGGGGAGCAGCTAATCCCGAGATTAACTATCAAGGAAAGCTCACTGACAGTAGCGGACTGGCGGTTCCTGATGGCACCTACAACATGCGTTTTTGGCTGCTCACCAGTCCGTCGATTGCTACCACTTCGGCAGTGTGGACGGAAAGCCTCACCGGAGTGAATCGGGTCCAAGTGACTAACGGACTTTTCTCAGTCATGCTCGGTTCGAGCTCCCCACTTGTTGGAGTAGATTTTAATCAAGAACTCTATCTCGGGGTTGAAATCGGTAGTACGACAACCTCGCCGGTATGGGATGGTGAAATGAGTCCACGTAAAGTGCTGGGCACGGTGCCGGCGGCCTTTGAGGCGCGACGGCTTGATGGAGTAGCGTCTTCCTCGTTTTTGCGCAGCGATGAAGCAGACACGATGCGAGCCACTTCAAGTAATTCGCTCCTAACGCTCGTCCAGGACGGTGCTGGCGCCATTGCACGCTTCTTTAGTGGGGTGACCGAAGTGTTTACCATCTTGGGGAATGGCAACGTGGGTATCGGTACCTCCACACCGTCACACCAATTTACTGTGGCCGGTAATACGCGGATCACTGGGGCGTTGTTCGATGGCACAAATGCCAGTGGTACAAGTGGCATGGTGCTTCAAGCTACCGGTACTACCACGCGGTGGATGGCCACTTCGTCACTTGGTTTTGGTAGCTCTAACGTCGCCGCTCTCGACGACCTCACCGATGTCACCTTAAGTGGCTCCGCCGCTGGTCAAATACTTTCATACAACGGTTCACAGTGGGTGAACTTTGCTACCTCTGGCCTTGCCATCGCTCTCTCGGACACCACTGGCACCCTCGCTGCCACCCGTGGTGGTACTGGTCTCTCCACCATCACCCAAAACCAACTCCTCATCGGCGGAGCAGGAGATACATGGACGCAGATTGCAACGGGATCACTCGGTCTCTCGGCCTCTTTTAGTAACTCCGCTCAGCTCGCTGCACTTCTTTCCGATGAAACTGGCACCGGCCTAACTGTGTTTGGTACAGGGGCGACGCTTTCTTCCACTACGCTTTCTGGTATTACGTATATGAGTGGAAATGTTGGTATTGGTACTACCTCACCAGCGGCGAGCCTCGCGGTGGCCGGTACTGCTGGTACCAATCCATTTGTGGTGGCCTCTTCGACCGGTACGCAGCTCCTTACGCTGACGCAGGAGGGTAGACTAGGTATTGGTAGCACCTCACCGGCAGCGTTTTTTAGTGTTCATACCCCTGATGCTTCTGCCAACAGTCTCGCGACTCCGGCATTTGTGTTGCGCGGGGGGCGCGGCGGTGATGGAACAGCCCCAGGTAGAGGAAGTCTCGTCGAAATGGTGGCCGGCCGGGGCGGCGATGCTACAAGTGGCTTTTCAGCAGCTGCCAATGGTGGTGCGGTGACTATTATTGCTGGTCGAGGCGGCGATAATACCACGGGCGGTTTTAACTTGGCAGGCACCGGCGGCGACATTTTTTTGTCAGCTGGCCGAGGGGGAAATAACAATGATTTTTATGGTGGTAATGGTGGCAATGTCACTATCACAAGTGGCGCCTTTACAGGCGGAACAATTTTTCCGACCTCAGCCACACCGAGCACGCTTTTGCTTACTGGCGCCGGTATATCAGGGGGTGGTATTTCGCTGACTGCTGGTAACGGCAATTTTGGTGGGAGTATTAGTTTAGTGGGTGGTAACGCAACTAGTGCCAACGCTGGGGGTGATGTTTTTGTTGACGGGGGCGTTGGTGGTGGAGGGGGTGGCGTGAACGGTGACGTGCTCCTCGCCAGTGCGCGCGGTAATGTCGGCATCGGCACCACCTCACCCACCGCCAAACTCACCGTCCAGGGTGACCTACGCCTCACCGGAATGTTTGTTGACGCTTCATCGTCCACTGGTTCTGTTGGACAAATGCTGCGCGCGACAGCAACCGGAACGCAGTGGGTGAGTACGTCCACTCTTGGTCTTTTATCTACCACGGATATAGACACCTCGACCGAGCTCGCCGCTATTCTGACTGATGAGATGGGCACGAGCGGAGGCTTTGTGCGCGCAAACTCACCGACTTTTACTGGGACAACTATCTTTGCTGATGCGACCATCGCCAGTGCCACCTCATCAAACCTGGGACTCACGCGCTTAAATATGGGGGGCGACTCGCTGACTGACCTTACTGGCACTGGGCTGGTTGTAAGTGGTAGTGCACTTTCGGTAGCGACGTCTACCCTTGGCCTCGGTGCTGGTTTTTTTGCTCAGGGCGGTAATTCGTATGCGGCGTCTGCCATTTTAGGCACTAACGATAGCAACGCACTGCAATTTGAGACTAATAACACTGTCGCTATGACGATAGCAACGAGTGGCAATGTGGGTGTCGGTACGACTACTCCGCTTTCGCGCCTCACTGTCCAAGCCTCATCTAATAATCCGTTGCTGAGTGTCTATGCTGATGGTGGTGCGGGGACTGCATTAAGTCTCCATGATGGAACAGGCTTTGATAGTAGCCAGCGCTTTTTTAGCACACAATCCGCCTTCACCGCCACAGCAGCTGATGTAGGCACCGGTGGGTATGGTCAATACAGCGAATTGAATATTGATGGGGGGACGCCGGCAGATTTTTTCTTTTCCGTTACTGGCAATCAAAATATGCTGACTCTACAAAATATCGATGGTGCCTTAGGGGCTGTTGGTGTAGGTGTTCAGGTTACGGCGCTAGGCTCAACCACCGGTAGCATCTTGGGTATGAATATAGGAGTATCCGGCGAGCAGCGTACTGCTGCTGAAGTCATGGGGCAAAGAATTGATCTGGAGTTTGATGCGGGGTCAGTGCTCGGCGATCTTTTTGGTAGTCGAATAAATACCGGAATCTCTAGTGTGACCTCTGCTCAGAATGTGTACGGAATCTCAATTTACGGAAATCCCACATCATCAACGACAAATTACTACGCACTGCACCTCGACGGTTTTTCATCGGCTGCAAATGATACTTACGGAGTATATCAGACAGTTGAAGAGTGGCAGAATTACTTCGCGGGCTCGGTCGGCATCGGCACCACTTCGCCCACCCACAAGCTCACCGTCCAGGGCGACCTCCGCCTCACCGGTCTCCTTGTTGATGCTTCGTCGAGTACCGGCTCGGTGGGACAGATACTCCGTGCTACTGCTACGGGCACGCAGTGGGCTAGTACCTCCTCCCTCGCCATCGCCCTCTCCGACACCACTGGCACCCTCGCCGCTACCCGTGGCGGCACCGGCCTCTCCACCATTACCCAGAACCAACTTCTCATCGGCGGAGCGGGGAATACTTGGAGTCAGGTGGCGACAGGGTCGCTGGGGCTGTCTGCGTCGTTCACCAACTCGGCTGCTCTCGCGGCGCTCCTCTCCGACGAAACTGGTACCGGAGCGAGTGTCTTTGGTACCGGCGCGACGCTCTCTTCCACGACACTGTCAGGTACGACATATTTGAGTGGATCGCTGGGAATTGGTACCACGTCCCCGGTAGCAAGCTTGGCGGTCACGGGTACCGCCGGCACCAACCCATTTGTGGTGGCGTCGTCGACTGGTACACAGCTGCTTACTCTTACTCAGGCGGGACTTCTAGGACTTGGTAGTACCACCCCAGAAGGTCAATTGTCTATGCGTCGTGAAGGTATTACTGGTACGTCCACTGTCGGTATTGATCAATACATCGGTCTTGCCAATGCTACCAATGCAGCAACGCAATTTGGAAATCGCCTAACGATGGTGACAACCAACACCGCCACTACTACTATTGTAGGGAGCATTTTCCGTATTACCGATAGTACGAGCTATGGTAATACGCTCCGTGGTCTTGAAGTGCAGGCACAGCGCGGCATTAATACGCTGGGTGAAAACACCGCCATCTCTGGCTTTGGTCGCACCTTTGGCGTCCGCGGTACAACCGAGGGTGACGCGGGCGCCGTATTTGAGCCAGCCGGTGTTTACGGTGAGACGCGTGGTACCACCCAGGGCAATGCCATTCGTGGGTACTCATCCTCGATTACGACCGCCTCCCTGCTTTCACTTTTCCAAGACACCTCGGCATTTGCTGGTACCGGGCTTCTCATGAACTTCGGTAATACAACCGGCAGCTTTAGCTCGACGACGTCGCGTTTCCTCGACTTTAAGGTTGCGGGCACTTCACGTTTCTTTGTAAACGCCTCGGGCACGGTCACCATTGGTGATGGTACCAATGCCGCCGGCCTTCAGATCGGGCGCGGGGGCCTGTGTGTCGACAGCGACGGTTCGTGTACCGCGTCAACCAGTGGCCGTATCAGTGCCACTGAATACCACACCGGCAACTCTGACTTGGCCGAAATGTATTTCTCCTATCAGCCTTTAAGGGCAGGAGAAATTGTGTCACTCAAGAGTGGACTGAGTATCGAACTCGCTAACACCGCTTCCAGAGAGAACGTGATTGGTGTGGTTTCTACGCAGCCGGGGCTTACACTTGGTGCGGACGATGCCTCCCTCCGCGCTGGCGAACGCGCCTTCCCGATTGCGCTTTCTGGACGCGTCCCGATCCGTCTCTCAAATGAAAACGGCCCCATCAAGAAGGGCGACCAGATTATGCTCTCTTCACTTCCTGGTGTTGGCATGAAAGCCACTTCAACTGGGGTGATCGTAGGTATTGCCTTGGAAGATTTTGATGAATCACGCGCCTACTCAGAAATCTTCATCAACCAGTTTGGCGAAAACCTGATCGAGCCAGAGTACCCACCGTTTGTACCGAATGACCCACGTATCAGTGATGGGTGTTACTTTGGTGGTGGTGGTGCTTTGGGTGAGACGCCGTGTGTGCCGCTCCAGGCAACTACATCGGATGACCAAGCTCGGGAAGCCGAAGCCCTAGCGGCGGCCGAGGCCAAGCGTCGCGCGCTCGCAGAGTTAGGAGCCACCAACAGTGAGACGGTCACTCTGGGTGACAATCGTTCGGTGAAAGTTGGGCAGATTGTCATGTTTGTTAAGCACGATTATCGGTATCTCGACGAGGGAACGACGAATATGCTTGCTGCTCTCATGGCCACCCCAACCACTGAGCCACAGGAAGGGGAGCGGCTCGTCGACCGAATTATTGCTTTGGCTGAGAGTTTTGTTGATGGTGTCTTGCGCATCATCAAGCTTGATACACAAGAAGTACAAACCGATAAGCTCTGTGTGGGTACTACCTGTGTTGATGGGGCGGCACTGCAGAAGTTGCTAGAGCAAGCGGCGGGTAGCAGTGTGCCCGAAGAAGAACCGGCGGAAGAGCCGCCTCTCGTGGTCGATGATCCGATACCTGACGAATCCTCAGCAACCACTACGCCTGAGACCCCTTCGACCGGCACAACCTCTACAGAATTACTGTTGCCAGATGTGGCAGTGGGGAGTGCAGAAAATGATGCCTCGGCACCGCCTCCTCAAGAGCCTATTTTTGAAGACAACAGTGTAGAGGCCGGTGCTATGGAAGACGGTTCTCCTTCAGTAGAAGAATTGTCTGCCGAAGAAGAACAGGAAGGAGTGCCGGCCGCGCCCGACCCGGTATTACTAGATACACCATAAAATTAAGGTATGACTTTGTCGAACTACCACACTCATGTATTCCGTTTACTGCTACCACTAGTCATTGGTGGTGGGGCACTGTGCGGACTAATCTGGCCGGCTGAAACGAGTGCCGCGTGGCTCCATCGGTCATATGAATATCGCGTGTTACTAGAAATTGTTCCTAGTAAGGTTGGTACCACTAGTGCGATCACTAATTTTCCAGTGTATGTCAATCTAGCTGATCTTCCAAGTGGATTTTGGTCGAATGTACAAAGTGACGGTGACGACATAAGAGTCACTCAAAGTGACGGAGAGACCGAAACGCCGTTTGAAGTGGTGAACATCAATACTGCCAGTAGCACCGGAGAGTTGCATTTTCTTGCACCTAGTCTTGCCACTACCTCGACTTCTACGTTCTACCTGTACTTCGGCAATCCGACGGCCACTGGTTACGCGTCAACCAGTCTCTACGGATCCCGGAATGTGTGGACCAATGGGTATGTAAGTGTGTTCCATCTTGATGAAGATCCAAGCGGCAGCTCGCCACAATTTAGAGACAGTACTCGTGCGGTAACGGGCTCCGCACAAAACTTAGAGGCATCCGATCGTGTGAATGGTAAGGTGGGAAGGGCCATTCAGTTCGACGGTACGAACGAATACATTACTACGACAGTTGATCAAACAGTCACCACGTCTACGTGGTCAACGTGGTTGTACGCTACCGGTACGCAGGGTGACTGGGCAGGCATCATGTTTTCCCGTGGTAATGCGACTGGGATCACTCTTTATGGCAATTCTGATACTCAATTAAGCTATACCTGGAACAACGATTTCAATACTTATATATGGAATAGCAACCTCCATTTTCCCTTGGGCGATTGGGTACTCGTGACAATGGTGGCAACACAGGCTAATGCAACCCTCTATGTTCACTCGTCGAGTAGTATAACGAGCGCGAATCACATTTATACAAAGCCCAGTTCTCGCATTGATGCACTCAATTTTGCCCGGGATGCTGAAGGTGGAGGACGACACTTCAACGGCCTCCTTGACTATGGACGATTGTCGAATGTTGCTCGTGATGCAGGTTGGCTCCTTACCGAATTCAATAACCAAAATGATCCAGACACGTTCTACGCGACACCGACACTTGAAACCTACGTAGAACCTAGTTGGTATGATAACGATTTTTCTGGGCGTCTCCCCCTTGATATTGTACCCAGTAAGGTTGGCGGATCGACAGGTCCTCTTACCAACTTTCCTGTCTACGTCAATCTCGCCGATCTGCCTAGCGAGTTCTGGTCCAATGTTCAGTCTGACGGCGATGACATCCGAGTCACCCAAAGCGACGGAGAAACCGAAACCCCGCTTGAGGTGGTGAATATTGATACCGCGAGCAGCACTGGAGAGCTCCATTTCTTAGCTAATCGTTTATCGATTACTTCTACCTCAACCTTCTACCTTTACTTTGCTAATCCCACCGCAACAGGCTATGCCTCCACCAGTCCCTACGGTTCACAAAATGTTTGGTCTGGCACTTTCTATAGCGTTCATCACTTGAGTCAAGAAGCCACCACTACTCAAGGGGCTTTCCGAGATGCAACACCTGGCGGAGCTCACGCTACTGGTTTTTCAGTTAGTAGTTCCAACACCGTTACCGGCAAAGTTGGTCGAGCGGTTGACCTTGACGGAAGTAATAACGATTATCTTACTGCTCCGGATAGCTCGTACGACTTTGAAAGTACTCAGCCGTTTAGTGGATCTTTATGGATTAATCTCGATACTCTGGCCCCCGATACTCAGATCTTTGTCTCAAAACTTCAAACTACTGCCCCATATCGAGGATGGGAATTCTACACAAATACTTCTGGAGCTCTTCGTTTTCGTGGTATCAGTACCTTCGGTGTTGGTGTACAAGCTGAAGTGTCGGGAGGAAGTGTTAGTGTGGGGAGTTGGCACCACGTAGCCTGGACGTATAATGGCAACGGCGAATCGGCTGGTATGAACGTTTATCTTAACGGTCAACGGATGAGCACCAGTTCTATCAGTAACAACCTTGGATCAAACACTATGCTGACCGACGTCAACCTTGGCATTGGTCGTCGTTCAACTAATATCGACGGTAATCCGTGGCCGCTTAATGGGCGAATGGATAGCCTTCGCATCTCGACCACGACGTTATCAACAGCTTGGTTTCTTACTGAATATCATAATCAAAGCACGACGACCCAGTTCTACGCAGTCGGTGAAGCGACTATCAATATAGACGTTGGGTCACTTACTATCGGTGAACATAGTGCTGGTCAGGCTGAGAATGAGTTTTCATTCAATAACAAAACTGATATCCCTTTGTATGCCTTTTCACTCACTGCTGCCACCGAAACGGTAAGTGTAAATACACTCACGTTTTCGCTGGCTGGAGTAAATGGCATTGATACCACCAAGCTCACCAGTCTTCGCCTCTACCGAGACACCAATAACGATGGTGCCTTTGACGGCGGTGATGTGGCGGTGATGGGAACCGGAATTCTAACGATCACTAATCAAACCGGCACTATTGCATTCAGTACCACCATGACCACGGGTACCACCAGTACAAACTATATTTTGATTGGTAACACAGTGGCAATTAAAAATAATGACTCGTTACGTATCGATCTTGTAGGGATCGATGTCGACGCCGTGGGTGTGACGTCCCTCATGTCGCTCGTGGTAAATGGATCGGTGAGTGAACTACAGCACGCACGAGGACCGATTTTAGTAGAATTCCGTGCCCCCATTGGTGGCGATGCACCGACTGGTGCCGGTGTACGCAGCGGTGGTTCATCGGGCACCGGTATTCCAGTCGGGCAGGAAATCGGACAGGTGGCCGACGGTGCAAATATTGCACCTGATCCAGATTTCTTCCGTCCGAGTAATAATGGTTCTCCACATAACGAATGGACGAATCCTGGTAATGCTTACCAAAGTGACGGCAGCTACGCCACCGCTGGTAGCGCGGGACTGCGCCAGACCTACGGTGGTTTTGGTTTTGAACTACCGGGCGGGAATACTGTTCAAGGAATTATTGTGAAAGTTGACGGCAGCGGCAGTACGGCGGCAGGAGCTATTGAAATTGCTCTCTCCTGGGACGGTGGTATCTCTACTACTACAACCGAAGTCACACCGACACTTAGTGGCTCAGACGTTGTATATGTGGTGGGTGGACAAACCACTACCTGGGGCCGAGCTTGGACGCCAGCAGAACTAAACGACACCAACTTCCGGGTACGTGTGACCGCTCAGCCGTCTTCAAATACCGTTCGCCTTGATGCCCTGGAGGTACGAGTCTATCACACGGCGACCGGCGGCGGAGGGGGTGGCGGAGGCGAAATCTAGTCTGAATCAGACGATGTTGATTATAATTTATGCTCACCTTGCCCCTCACCACATAATCAGCGTTCGAACGACTCAGAGAGACGTAGCCGAAGCCCGAGTGAGAAGGCTGATTATGTGGTGAGGGGAGGCACTTGAACTTATGCACATCACCTGTCCGGGGCCGGTTGTGGCAAAGACACGACACCGTATAATTACCAGTGAACATTAAATATTCCTTACTATACGTATGACCACCGTAGTTCTAAAGAACATTCAATTGGCGGCTCTCTCGGGAGTGGTTGTTGTAGCCCTTCTTGCGTCGGCATACTTTGTGGTGGAACCACAAGTGGGTCGGGCAGTTAACAGCGGGCCATTTTCCATTCGCCAAGAGGTGGGTCAAGAAATCTCTTTCTTGGTAGAGGCGGCCAATGTCACAATGGCTGGTACACTCAACGGTCTTACTGGTGGTAATGCAACCGGTACCACACAAGCCGTAGTACGCACCAACAGCGCAGGCGGCTATTATATGGATATTTCTTTTGCAGATTCGGATAGTGACTCTATCATTATGCGGCGTGATGCTGGTGGTAGCAGTAGCGGATCAATTCGTAACTACGCGACGACCAGTGTGCCGATGGTGGTGCCCACGTACGGCTTCTCAACTGCCAGCACAGCAGCCATGTTTGCCTACACGGTGACTGCCTCCGATACCAACGCTATAGCGCAAAACTTCCTCAACAACGGTTCAACTCTTTGCGGTGTCGGCTCAAACACCACAGCAGACATTTGCTGGATGCAGCCGGCGACCACTACCTATCGCATTATTGACAGTGGTGACTCGGCACCACAAGGTTCGACGACAACAGTGAAGTTTCGTGTCTATATTCCTAGTAACCCAAATCCTGGTGTTGATGCCGGCTTCTATACTGCGACCGCCACCTTGTCAGCCTCAAACCAGTAAGGTACCCTGGTAGTCAATATGGCTGCACGTGCCTGTACTCAAAATGCTGTTTGGTCGTTACTTCTTTTCGGATTGGTACTCCTCCCCGGCAATACCGCACATGCACAGGTAGGTGCGACTACGGCTTCAGCTACGAGCACTCTTCTAGAAATCAGCGTCGCCACCAGCACACAAGCTTCCGATAATGACGCGTGGTATGCGAGCGATTTTGTAAGTGGAGAAGGAATAGATCAGGGCGACTTTGTGGTTGGGCCTGGGAGGGTAGAAGTGATCCTAAAGCCAGGGGAAACAGTAACTCGGGAAATTACCCTTACTAACCGCATTAGCGAAGGCCGTACTTTTGAATTTGTAGTGGAGGACGTTACAGGTGGAGTAAACGGAGCGTCGGTTCAATTTCTAGGTAGTGTCCGTGGTCCCTACACGCTCAAAGATTACATCTCGTTTCCGAGGCAGCGCATCACGCTGGCTTTAGGGGAGCGTGCACGTATACCAGTTACTATCTCAATTCCACCAGATGCTGAACCCGGAGGTAAATACGGTGGCGTATTTATAACGACAGTGCGCAACGAGGGGGTGGGTGTCGAGGATGGGATGCCAGGTGCTCGCTCACCAGTCATCGCCCGCATTGGCGTGTTGTTTTTTGTGACCGTACCCGGTGATATCACCTACGAGGGCAAACTCACCAGTCTTGGTCTTATCCGTCAGCCGTGGTGGTATGAAAAAGGACCAATTGAGTTTGGTGTGAGTTATGAAAATACTGGCTCGGTGCACCTCAATCCCTACGGCGAGGTGCGCATCACTAACATGTTTGGTGAGGAAGTCGGATTTTTGGAGCTGTCACCGTGGTTTGTCTTGCCGCGTTCTTTGCGTACTCGGGAGATATCATGGGACCGCGAGTTTCTTTTAGGACGCTACACCGCAACTGCGCTCATCAACCGCGGTTATCAAGACGAAGATGTTATCGACGAATATTCGGTCACCTTCTGGGTCTTGCCGTGGAAGATTGTCGGGAGTACCTTCGCGGTGATTTTTGTCCTGGTTTTCCTGTTGCGAACATTTTTCCGTAGATTTGAATTTAAGCGTCGCTCGTAAAATGACATGCGTTCCTTGTTCTTTGCGCGGATTGTAGTCGAGTCAGTAGTGGTAACAACAGTAGTCCTGGCGTCTTTGGTCGTAGGTCATGCCCAAGTGCGCACGAGCCCGAGCTACCAGCTTCAGAGCGATAGTATCAATTTTGGTGGTGGGCGTAGTACTTCAAGTTCTTATACTCAGGAGAGTACGTTTGGGGAGGTAGGCACTGGCGAGAGTGATAGTAGCTCATACCGCTTGCGAGCGGGCTATCAGCAAATGCAAGAAGTGTTTATCAGTGTTACTACTCCGGATACGGTGACGCTCGAGGGGACGCTTGGGGGTATTACGGGTGGGGAATCAAACGGCTCAACTACGGTGACGGTGGTTACCGACAGCCCCTCTGGCTACCAGCTTTCTATCACGGCTGAGGCGGCGCCGGCGATGCAGAAGGGTTCCGATACCATCGCCGATTACGTACCCGATAGCACCCCTAATGCTGACTTTGTGTTTACGACAGCTCCGACGGAAGCGCACTTTGGCTTCTCGCCTCAGGGGGAGGACGTCGTGCTGCGCTTTTTAAATGACGGCGATAGCTGTGGCGAAGGAAGTTCTTCCACCCTACTGCGTTGTTTTGCAGGACTATCAACTTCGAGTGAGGTGATTGCGGTGGGGGCGGGGGCAAACCACCCCGTTGGTACGGATACCGCGTTACAATTCAAAGTAGGAATTGGTGGGAGCGTAGGTGTGCCACCGGGTACCTACGTAGCCACCACCACGCTCACCGCCATTCCACTCTAATTCATGTCTCGTTGCCTGCTTGTCTATTGCGGCCTGCTCCTTCTCGTACCTTTTTTTGCTAGTGCAGTGACCGACGAGGTGGTGGTGCGTACCCAGGTAGGTAGTGACACCTCACCGCCTACGACCCCGACGCTCCTTACGGCTACGCCAATCTCGACCAGCCAGATTAACCTCACGTGGTCAGCCTCGACCGACGATTTTGAATTGTCTGGCTACACGGTACGGCGCGACGGTTTGCATATCGCGACGACCACCCTCACCAGTTACTCAGACACTGGTCTTACCGCCTCCACCACCTACGAGTACGAAGTCACTGCCTTCGACTGGATGGGTAATCTTTCGACGACCTCAAACGCCCTCTCCACCACGACCTTAGAGACGCCACCCTCGCCGCCACCGACTGAAACGGCGACGTCAAGCAGCAGCGGCACTAGCGCCTCGGGCCGTCTGCGTCTTGTAGGCGACGAGGTCGTGACACCAACGGGGACCACCGCAGCGTTTCTTTGGCAGACCAATCGGCCATCTCGCTACGTGGTGCGCTTTGGCCGCACCGACTCCTACGAGCTCGGCTACGTGACCTCAGATCGACTTAGTGAACGGCACGAGACAACGCTCGGCGACCTCACGCCCGGCACTACCTATTACTACGAGATTGAGGGATTTAATGCCGCAAACGACATCCCACAACTTTTAGTACGTGGCCAGTTTTCCACCACTATGCCCCCAGGCGAAGTGCGCCCACCGAACGTCGCGCGTTTAATGGCCACGGTGACAGGGAGTGATGTGAGATTGTCATGGGAACTTCCGGTGGCCTCTCCCGCGTATGAGGTGCGGGTAGTGCGCAGTCACTTGGGGTACCCCCTTGATCCACTCAATGGCATGATTGTCTACCAAGGGAGTGGGGGCTCCCTTCTCGACACCGAGGCCTTGCTACGATACGGAACCCAGTACTACACAGTGTTTGTGATTGGTGAAGGTGGTGCGATCTCGACCGGTGCAGTAGTGCGTGCAGACCGCTTTTCGGGTGGAACACAGCCCGGACCTCCTACCACGACGTCGCCTACCTTTCCCCCGACGCTACCTGATCTACCACTCCGCACCCTACCGCTTTCGGCTATCGAGCTGCGACAAGGCGCCGAGCACTCGACCTTCGCCGATGAGGCCATCGTACTCGATGCCCACAAGCCGTTTACCCTAAGGATCCCCTACGGCGCTTTGCCTCAGCACTTAAAGTCTATAATCGTCACGCTGTACGACCCACGTGATCCAGGGAAGAGTCATGCTTTTTTGCTCCGCCTTACTGCCGCCGGTGATGCCTACGAAACTACCCTCGCGCCAGTCGCGGCCGCTGGTCCTTCTTACCTGCTCATTGAGGTCTACGATTTTGAAACGCAGGTAGTTGGTCGTTATGGAAAGCGACTGACGTTCACCACTGCGCCGGCAGAGACGCCAACCGTGATTTTCCCCGACTGGTTTTTACTGCACCCGCTTCTGACGGGTGGCTTTCTGCTTTTCATTTTCCTCATCGTTATATTACTTTTATTCTGGCGTCGTACACGGGAGGAGGCAAACACTTCCCGCCATGCGCCCAGGTCTGGATAACCACACGAGAACTATGCCCGGAAGTTCGCTATACTAACGATAGTTATTAAATAGCGCTAACGTTCATCAGTAGTTTTTATGGTTAAAGTCGGCATTAATGGATTTGGTCGCATTGGACGGACGTTTTTTCGTTTGGCATACAACGATCCTGATTTTCAGGTGGTAGCGATCAACGACCTTGGTGAACTAGAGAATCTCGCCTATCTGCTCAAATACGACTCGGTGTATGGTCGTAGCCAGTTTGAGGTAGAGCTTAAGGACGGTGTACTTACGGTAGACGGCCGCGCAATTTCTTTTTTTCAAGAGAAAGATCCGGCGAAGCTCCCGTGGGGCGAGCATGGTGTTGACGTAGTAGTAGAGTCGACGGGTTTTTTCACCGGCTTCAAAGCCGCCGCCGCTCACATCACCGGTGGCACTAAGCGCGTAGTTATTTCAGCACCCGCTAAAGATGATGGTGGGGAAGGGACGACAGTGCTGATGGGGGTAAATGAAGAGGCACTTAAAGGATGTGCGGTTACCTCAAACGCCTCCTGTACCACCAACGCGACGAGTCCGCTTATCGCGATCCTCAAAGAAAAAATCGGTATCGAGAAAGCGCTCCTTAATACCGTGCATGCGTACACTGCTTCGCAGACCCTCGTTGATGGTCCGAGCAAAAAAGACCTTCGTGGTGGTCGGGCTGCCGCCATCAATATCGTACCTTCGACCACCGGCGCGGCTATCGCAACCACGCTCGCTCACCCTGAACTCAAGGGACTCTTTGACGGCATCTCGATGCGTGTGCCGGTTCCTGTGGGTTCAATAGTTGACGTCACGTTTATTGCCGCTCGCCCGACGAGTGAAGAAGAGGTGAATAGTATTCTTACTGACGCTGCCAAAGATCCGCGCTGGGCCAATCTGTTTGCAGTTACCGATGAACCAATTGTGTCGAGCGATATCGTGGGTGCGCGCGTGGGTTCAATTGCTGACTTGGGCTTTACGAAAGTAGTGGGTGGCAACCTCGTCAAGGTGCTCGCCTGGTACGACAACGAAACCAGCTACACCCAGACGCTCGTCGAGCACGTGCGTGCGGTCAGCAAGCTCTTGTGACCCTCCATGAACGCCACCCTCACCCCGGAACTCACCGTACATCTAGCTGCCGACCATGCGGGCTTTGCTCACAAAGAAGCGGTGCGGCAGTGGCTTTTGGCTGAAGGATTCTCTGTGGTTGATCACGGGGCTGCCTATCATGACCCCGAGGACGATTTCCCTGACTTCATCGCGCTGGCTGCCGTCGCCGTAAGTGCGCGCCCCATGAACAGTAAGGGACTTATATTCGGTGGCTCAGGGCAGGGCGAGGCAATGGTGGCCAATCGTTTTTCTGGAGTGCGCGCCACAGTGTTTTATGGTGGTCCCGACGAGATCGTGAGGCTCTCTCGCGAGCATAACGACGCCAATGTACTCTCGATCGGCGCTCGCTTTGTGAATGTCGATGAAGCGAAGCGCGTGATCTGGGATTGGCTGCATAGCCCGGCTGAGCGAGCGCCCAAGTACGATCGGCGCAATCAAAAGATCGAGACCATCACGCGCTTTGTTAAGCGCATTTAGAGCTTTTCATGTCATCTCCCGTAGTACCGGCACTCATACCTACCGCCGCGGCGCATGTGCACGCCCAAGCCGCCAAGCTAGGGTTTTCGCTTGAACTACATCTTGATGTGGTGGATGGACAGTTCGTGCCCTATACCTCGTGGCCCTATAGTCCGTCGGGTACTCCAAGTGAAGTGGAGGCAGCTACAAATCGTTTTACCCTCGAAGTGGACTTGATGGTGGCTGACCCACTGCCAGCGGCACGGGTGTGGGCACAGGCGGGCGCCGATATGTTGGTCTTTCACGTAGAGACGCTTACACCAGGGGAGTTGCGCGACATCGCCGACGAACTACGTCTTTCTATTGGCGTTTCTGCCCTCCTTGATACACCAGATGAGGTACTCGCCCCGTACATTTCTGAGGCGGACTACGTACAGGTGATGTGTATCGCGAAGATCGGGGCGCAAGGACAACCTTTTGACGAACGGTCGCTTTCCCGCGTACGGGCACTCAGTGAGCGCTACCCCGGACTTCTCATTTCAGTTGACGGCAGTATCAACGAAGCCACGCTTCCGCGTTTGCGGGCGGCAGGCGCTAGTCGATTTATTGTTGGCTCAGCGATTGTTGGTGCTCAAAATCCTAAAGAGGCACACGCTTCGCTCGCAGCATTCGCGTAACTAACAGTGAGGGACGCTCGCTTCCGCAGACGTTTGTTATACTACGCTCATCATGCAGTATCTCGCCTCGCATCAGGTGCGTTCTTTAGAGCTTCAGGCTAACGCCATTCGACAAAGTATTATCGAAATGCTGACAGCGGCCGGGAGTGGCCACACGGCTGGTCCTTTAGGGATGGCCGATATTTTCACCCTCCTTTATTTCCATGTTCTCCGCCACGATCCCAAAAACCCCACTTGGTCAGAGCGCGACCGACTAATTCTTAGTAATGGACACATTGCTCCAGTGCTCTACGCCACGCTCGCCCACGCCGGGTATTTCCCGATCGAAGAACTGCTCACCTTACGTAAGTTTGGTACCCGCCTCCAGGGCCACCCGCACCGCACCGCTCTGCCCGGGCTTGAGACTACCTCTGGTCCCTTGGGCTCCGGCCTTTCGCAGGCAGTGGGGATGGCACTTGCAGAACGCATCGACAACCCGTACTCCTCAAAATATATTTACTGCCTTACTGGCGACGGGGAACTGAATGAAGGGCAAATCTGGGAGGCGGCTCTCCTCGCAGGCAAAGAGAAACTCCACAACCTCATCGTCATTGTCGACAGAAATGGCATCCAGATCGACGGCTACACCAAGGACGTGATGCCGCTCGAGCCACTGGCGGCAAAATTTGAAGCATTTAATTTCGATGTACAGGAAGTCGACGGTCATAATATTCGGTCGGTGAATGACGCCATTGGTAAAGCCCAAGCTGTCTATAGTCAGCCGTCACTGATTATTGCTCACACGATTGCGAGCAAGGGTGTCGATGTTTTCGAGCGCGACTTCCGCTGGCATGGCAACCCGCCCGGGAAGGGGCCGGAGGATCGTGTTCCAAAAAGCGAGCAGGCGAAAGTGGCACTCGAGAAATTACGCACGCTCGCTGGCCTTATTGAAAAGGGTTCTTAAATTATGTTTGCATCACACCTAGACCCCCGCGTGGGAACCAAGGACATCGAGCAGGTACCGAGCCGCAATGGCTACGGGGATGGCTTGGTGGAAGCCGCTACGCGCGACGAGCGTGTGGTCGCTCTTTCGGCCGACCTCACCGAGTCCACCCGTACGCTGCCGTTTGCCGAAAAGTTTCCCAAGCGTTTTGTGCAGGTCGGTATCACCGAACAAAACATGGCTTCGGTTGCTGCTGGTATGGCCATGATGGGGAAGGTGCCGTTTATTGCTTCGTACGCTATGTTCTCCCCAGGCCGTAACTGGGAGCAGATCCGTACTACCATTGCCTACAACGACAGTAACGTAAAAATTATTGGCGCCCACGCCGGTGTCTCGGTCGGCCCCGATGGTGCTACGCACCAAGCCATCGAAGACATCGCTATCATGCGCGTAATGCCTAATATGATAGTGATTGCCCCTGCCGACTACCACGAGGCGCGCAAGGCAACGCTGGCTGCTGCCGGCCACGCTGGCCCCGTCTATATCCGCATCGGCCGCAGCAACACGCCGGTGGTCACAACACCAGAGTCACCCTTTACTATTGGCAAGGCCGAGCAGCTTGCCTTTCGTGATGAGGCACACGAGAAGCGTGTTGGCATTGTAGTCACAGGTACCCTCGCCCACAACGCGCTTATGGCAGCCAAGGAACTGAGTGAGCAGCACAGCATCGGTACCGGAGTGCTTCACATGGCGACCATCAAACCACTTGATACGGGAGCACTCAGCGCCTTTGCGGAAGAACATGGGGTGCTCGTGACGGTGGAAGAGCACCAAGTAGCTGGCGGCCTCGGGAGTGCGGTGGCCGAGTATCTGTCTGAAGTACGCCCCACCAAGATTGCGCGCATTGGCGTTCGTGACCAGTTTGGTCAATCTGGTGAGCCCGACGAACTCGTCGCTCATTACGGCATGGACACGGCCGCCATTGTGCGCGCTGCCGCTGCAATTGCTACATAACTTCTGCTACTGAGCATGCTCCGGAGCACGCTCAGTAGCATCACTTTCAATAATGAAACCGCGCTCCGACAGCAACGTTCGCAAATTAACCCGCAGCGGGGCCGGACGCAGTATGGGCGTTATTATCCCTATCGATATTATCCGCGCCCTGGGCTGGAGGGAACGACAAAAGGTGCGCGTGGTGCAGAAGGGAAGTAAGGTGGTGATTGAGGATTGGAAGGGGTAGTGCTCCGCCTTCCTACTGTGTTGTAAAAAAGCCTTAAAATGCTACTGTTTTGACATGGAAGATAATGATAGGTATAAAGCCCTGGTGCAAAGAATCAGTGCTTTCTGCAAGGCCCGGGATTGGTCACAATTTCACGACCCTAAAAATTTGGCTATTTCTCTTCAGTTAGAAGCGGCCGAGGTACTCGAGCTGTTCCAGTGGACAAAGGACAATAAAATGAAGCCTGGCAAGGAGTCCGAGATGGCTGACGAGCTGGCAGATGTTCTATATTGGGTCATTATGCTCGCTAACCATTACAACATCGACCTTGTTACTGCGCTTGATAAAAAGATGGACAAAAACGAAGCAAAATATCCAGTGGAAAAAGCTAAGGGCGTCTCCAGTAAATACAACGAACTATAAGTATGTCAGAGATTCAAGTCTTTCCTTTCGCTAAAGATAGTCTTGACCGTATCAAGGCGTATAAATTTGGCCGTAACTGGCCGGTGGTGTACGTGCTTGAAAACTCACGGGGGCATACATCGGTCAGTCGATCAATGTTGGATCAAGAAGTAAACAGCACTTTGAAAACCCTGAGCGTAGGAAGTTAAAGCAAATTCATGTAATTTCTGATGAAGAATTTAACCTTTCAGCAGCTTTTGATATTGAAGCGTGGTTAATACAGTACGTCGCTGCAGATGGTAAGTACGTTTTGCAGAATAGTAATGGTGGTCTTAAAAATCATAATTACTACAATAAGGTTCTATATCAGACAAAATTTGAAGTTTTATGGGAGACGCTTCGCAAAAACGGGCTGGTGAAGCACTCGTTAGATTTTATTAAGAACACCGATTTATTTAAGTATTCCCCGTATAAATCGCTGACTGATGACCAGTTACTAGTGGCAAAATCGATTGCAGAAGAAATCTCGCGTAATCTTTCACAAACGTTCATTGTTCATGGCAAACCTGGAACAGGAAAAACAATTTTGGGTACGTATCTTTGCAAGTACCTGCTAGATCAGCAAGAAACTAGACATTTGAAAATTGGTTTTGTTGTGCCTATGAGTTCCTTGCGAGGAACACTGAGTCGCGTGTTTGCTAAAGTTAAGGGTTTAAAGTCGAGCATGGTCATTGGCCCTAACGATGTCGTGAAAACCAAGTATGATCTACTCATTGTAGATGAGTCTCATAGGCTACAACGTCGCAAAGGTATTATGGGATATGGAAGCTATGACAATGTAAATCGACAACTTGCTTTATCTAAAGAAGCAACGCAGTTGGATTGGATAATGCAGTCTTCGACGTATCAAATCTTTCTTTATGACGAAAATCAAAGTATTAAACCGGCTGATATCCGGCCAGTAGATTTTGAACGCCTTAAAGCACGAGAGTTTGAACTCACCACCCAGATGCGTATTGGAGCAGGAAATGAATTCATAGATTTTATTGGCGCACTATTTAGCTATCGTAAACCTGAAGTCACCGCCTTTAAGAATTATGAATTCAAAATCTTTGATGATGTTCATAAGATGGTCGATGCAATAAAAGCAAAAGATAGTAGTCATAAGCTAGCCCGGGTTGTTTCAGGCTATGCGTGGCCCTGGCATACCAAGCCTAAAAGTACGTCAAACCAGGATTACGATATTGAAATTGATGGCTTGCGACTTGTGTGGAATTCGACCACTCACGACTGGGTTAACTCTCCAAATGCGGTAAATGAAGTCGGTTGCATTCATACTGTTCAAGGATACGATCTGAACTATGTCGGTGTCATTATAGGACCAGAGTTTACATTTGATCCTATAAATAAAAAATTTGTAATTGACCGATCAAAGTATTTTGACATCAACGGTAGAAACGGCATTAGCGACCCAAAAGAACTTGAGTTATATATAAAAAACATTTACCACACACTCCTTACTCGAGGCGTGCTCGGTACGTATGTTTACATAGTTGATGAGAACCTCAGAAAGTATTTTAAAGAGGTAGCAGAAGGCAAATACACAGAGAACTTACCTCTAAATGATAAGTTGGAACCTATTCGGTCACCGTATGTCGAGGCGATAATTGATATACCATTATATGACTCAGTTGGCTGCGGTGAATTGATGTACGCTGATCCGGTAGCTCACGAAACCTACCCGGTACCAGCGTCACTGATTCGGCCAGGGGCTAAGTATTTTGTGCTACTAACGAGGGGTGACTCCATGAATGAAATAGGTGTTGAAGATGGGGACTACATTCTCTGCCGAAAGAATTACTCTGCAGAAAGTGGCGTTGCTGTAGTCCTGATCGGAGATGATGCAACTCTTAAGGAAATACATTACGAGAGTGATGGTTTACTTCTTAAGCCCCGATCAAGTAATCCAGAACATAAGCCACGGAAACTGGTGGAGGGGGATGAGTTTAAAGTGTTAGGTGTGTTTGTAAAAAAGTTGTAACTCCGGAGGTCAAACCTATGTATGGCAACAAAACAACCACTAGGTGGTTGTTTTGTTTCGATGCATTAGTTGACTACAGTACTGTTGACTCAAATATCCATACTGGTACTATTACTACATGTCAAAGCTTCTTCGCCAAAAACGAGGGGATACACTCGTAAAAACAATCGAAAAGAAATATGGGGTTGACCTTGGTTATCGTTCGGATGCCCACCTACACACAGTACTCCGAAATGAAGGTCTCCCTTCACTATCAAAGTTGCTCAAAATGACCAAGGCCGGTCGCTAACATGGAGCTGGATTTCGTTAGAGACACCATCTTGCGACAACGAATTGACGACGCAATTGGCTATATCTACGCTCTTTACGAAGAATCAAAGAATGAGCAACGAAACGATTCCTACCGCACAGAAACCTATCGGGTAATCATTTTGTACATCGTCTCAATTATTGAGGCGATTTTGCATTATATTCGTGAGTTACGTGGTGATGAGATAACCAAGGTGGAATACAAAGATAAGATCACTATCAATAGTGCATACAAAAGTCGTAATACGGAAGGCCCTGTCATTATGGCAGTAGAATGTAAAGTTGCTAAAACAGAATCAGAAATTAATCTCAGAGAACTTGTTCAAATGATGGAGGGTACTGTGCTTACTCCTCAAACAGCAGCGCGAATTACTGAACTAGCGAGAATGCGAAATTCGGTACATCTTAGACAACGAAACGCTCGAGCATGCACGGTTGAAGATGTGGAGGAAGCATTACAACTTTTGGTACACACAATCAATCATGCACCGCGCCACAGTCGATAGACTATGACTGCGTTACAAAACAACCACCTCGCGGTGGTTGTTTTGTGTCTGTTACCTTCTCTTGGGTGCCCGCTGGGATAGGGCACTGCCGGCAGCCTTCTTTGAGTCTTTGCTGGTACGACCGTTGCGCAGTACGCGACTAGCAGCACGACCAGCACTCGCACTCGTCTTTCGTTGGGCCATAGGTTCAATTTAGATTAAGTAGTAATGATCAACGTGGAGCGGCTGATAGGCAGATATTACATCTTTACATTATACACAGTAATATTGTAATAGTAGTAATTTTGTGCCATAATGGCTTTATGACTTGGATACAAGATAAGCGTGAGGCGCTCGGGTTGTCGCAGACTGAGGTAGCACAGGCCCTTGGCGTATCACGGCCAACCTATGTAGCGCTTGAAAAAGGCGAGCGTAAGCCAACTCCGCAAGAGCGGGCGCTGCTCTCCCGTGCCCTTCAAACGGAGGCCGCCGCCCTAGACCGCCACAGCACTATCCCCGAAGTAAAGGAACCAGTAGAAATACGCGAAATTCCTAAGGAAAACGCCCTGAAGTTTCGCCAGACATTCCTTTATATCCTTAGCAAAGTAGGAAATCGACCAAACATTGGGCAAATGGCCTTGTATAAATTGCTCTACTTCATTGACTTTGATTTTTACGAGAAGTACGAACGACAGCTTATTGGTGCTACCTACATTAAAAATAAGTTTGGGCCGACCCCGGTATCGTTTGCAAAAGTTATTCGTGATATGAAGCTGACTGGCGAGGTGGTTGAAGTGAAAAGTAAGTACTTTGGCCATGACCAAACGCGCTATATGGCGACTACGGAGCCAGACGTCTCTCTTCTTACCGGACAGGAGCTCAAGCATATTGATGATGAGCTAGCGCGCTTGGCGCACCTCTCGGGGAAAGAGTTATCTGACCTGTCGCACATCGATACCCCGTGGCGAGTGGCTGGAGAGAAAGATGTCCTAAATTACGAGCACGTATTCTACCGTCCTAGCGAGACGTCTGTCCGTGATTATGGACCACTTTAAGAGGACGCCAGAATTTGAGCGCGACCTAAAGAAACTAATTAAAAAGTTTCGTACTTTAGAAAACGATATCGACACTATTGAAAAGGTCCTACTAGATACTCCGGAGGGCATAGGAACAAATTTTGTTACCCTCCATGCTTCCGAAACATATCTAGTAGTAAAGGCACGTTTAGCATGTCGCGCCCTGCGAGGTGAACGCGCCCTGCGACTGATTTATGCTTATCATAAAAACACTGTAACGTTTTACCATATCGAGCTTTATCACAAAGCTGACCAGGCAAACGAGGATAAACATCGTATCGAAGCAATTAGAAGGGAGCTCGACTAACTCCGGAGGCCGGACCTTCGGTAGAGGTTCGTCCTGGTAGAAAGCCGCACACCTTACGGTGTGCGGCTTTCGTTGATATACTTTTTGTAATGGGAAATATTGCGTACGTCGATGGGCAGAATCTGCATATGGGGACTACTAAGCGTGACCCTGTATGGGTAATAGACTTGGCCCGCTTTCGAGTGTATCTAGAAAGAAAATATAGTGTAACAAAGGCGTACTACTATTTAGGTTACGTCCAGAATGGTACCAACTACGAAAAGCTTTACGAGGAAGTACAGGCAGCAGGTTTTATACTTGTTTTTCGTGAACATAACTCAGCAATGTTGGGTACAAAGAAAGGTAATGTCGATTCCGATATAATCAATCTTTTCCCCGCATGCTTGCATCGGGGGAAATTTTGTTATGCTAGGCAGTCATGGAGGGGAAACCGCAGCATATTAAAAAACCACATAACAAAACGTTATTCATATACCACCT
>JALHRC010000012.1 GCA_022841645.1 Minisyncoccota bacterium | reverse complement strand
CTTGGAGCTTTTTCCCATCCTCTCTCACTCAGCGCCGGAGACGATCGGCTTTATGAGCCGCTTTGATTTTGGGATGCGCTTTTGTGCAGGCTACAATACGGGCTTTGGTTACGACTTTAATGGTGGCACCAAAGAAGACGTAGCCCGGCTTGCAAAACTCATTTGCCCAAAATTTATGCTGCGTCTTAAGAAAGACGTTTTAAAAGACCTGCCTGCAAAGCTAGAAGAAATGCTCGTTATCGCCGAAGACATGCCCGGCAGGCTCGCGGCCCTCGACCGCGGCATCCTCTCACGCGTATCACCGGGCAACGACAATATCGTGCAAGAGGCTTTGCGCCAAATGGCCCAGGCCCGCGGCGAGGTAAAAGAGGGCGGTGATTTTCATATGGCCACCTATCGGCGCATGCTGGGGCTGGCGAAAGTGCCCGCCGCCGTTGAGGCGGCAAAGGCTAGCTTAGAAGAGAGTGAAGACGCGCTAATCCTTTTTGCCCACCACACCGAGGTTATCGAAGAGCTCAGCCGCGGATTAAGAAAATTTAACCCCATAGTGATAACTGGGCAAACGTCCATGCAAGAGCGCCACGAAATGGTGGCCGCTTTTCAGACCGATCCAGCCAGGAGGCTAATTATCGCAAACTACCACGCCGCTGGTGTGGGCTTAACGCTCACCAAAGCGCGTAGGGTGGATTTTTGTGAATTCGATTGGGTGCCCGGGGTTAACGAGCAGGCCAGCGACAGGGCCCACCGGATTGGTCAGACCGCCGACGTTTACGTGCGGTACCTAGTTTTTGCAAACTCACTCGATAAAAGGATTTTAGAGGCGAACTTACGGAAGAGAGAAATCATAAATAAACTGTAAAAAGGAAAAGCACGTATATGAAACTGTCTATTGTTTTTGAAGCTGATTCGATCGAGGCGCTCTTGGGAAAAGTCCGTAGCGCTGAGCAAACCTTGGCCGCTGCTATCCGCCCCGAGGCGCCCGCTGTAGAAACGCCCGCTGTAGAAACGCCCGCCGTAGAGGCACCTAAGCGGGGCCGCAAGCCCAAAGCCGCCGAGCCCGTTGCCGCTGCTGAGCCCGAAGAAGTGGCAGAGGAAAACGAAGCGCCTGCCGAGGCCGAAGACGACTTTGGTTTTGAAGAAGACGAAGCCCCCGAAGCTGTCTCCGACAAAGACCTGCTAGCGGCCTTCAATGATTTTGCCAAAAGAAAAGATGGCAACCGCGAAAAGGCAAAGGCCCTGCTCGCAAAGATGAATGTAAAATCCGTGCAAGCTATCCCGGCTGAAAAAAGAGCCGAAGTGCTTAAGAAACTGGCTTCTAAATAAAAAAACCCTAAGGCCGGTGGCTTTCCCACCGGCCCCAACGCCAAAGGCGGTAGTTTTGAAAAACCTAAAAGAAAAAGCCCACGCGGTCTACGGCCCAAGTTCCGCCGAACGGTGGACAAGCTGCCCCGCTTCGATCAAACACTGCGAGAATGCGCCGCCTGAAAAAGATAGCCCCTATGCAAAAGAGGGCACCGACGCGCACACCTGCTTTGAAATGTTTTTAAAAAATGGCCGCGCAAAAGTTGCCGCCACCAGAAAAATGCTAAAGGGCGCCTACCCCACCGACATGGTGGAGCATGCCCTTGAGGCCGCCGAGGAGATATGGCGGCGGACGCCCCCAGGCGCCATTGTTGTCGCCGAGCAAAAAGTAGACATTTCGGATTTTACCGACGCCGAGCAGTTTGGCACCCTCGACTGCGCGATCGTGGAAGAGTTTGGCCTTTTGCAAATTTGGGATTTTAAATATGGTGCGGGCATTCCGGTGGACGCCGAAGGTAACTTGCAGCTCATCCTCTACGCGCTCGGGGCGGCAAAGCAGTACGACTATAATTTTAGCCAAGTCGAGCTCGGGGTTATCCAGCCCAGGGCCGAGCACCACACCGGCCAAAGCGTTCGCTCGTGGCAGATTGAAATGGCCGATCTCCTAGAGTACCGCGACTTTTTCCTAGAGGCCGTAAAAAAGACTAAGGCGAAAAATCCTAAATTTGTGGCGGGCGATCACTGCCGGTTTTGCCGCGGAAAAGTTAACTGCCCCGAAATTTCTAAGCACGCCATAACTCAGGCGCAAATAGCCTTTGACGATGAAACTACCGAAGTCGTTTCAGTGCCGGCGCCCGAAACTATGGCGATCAAAAATTTACCACAGATCTTGGAGGCCTGTGAAAAGCTAGAAAAGTGGATAGATGCCGTGCGGTCGCACGCCCACTTTGTTTTAGAAAAGGGGCACAAAATCGACGGCTTTAAATTAGTCGCTAAGCGTTCCACCAGAAAATGGGCCGACGTTTCGGCGGCGGAGAAAGCGGGGGTGAAACTTTTTGGCCCGCTAGTCTACGCGCCCAAAGAATTGCTCTCCCCGGCCCAAATAGAAAAAGCCCTAAAAGAGCATTACGACCCGGAGGCCATAAAAAAGTTTGTGGCAAAGAACACCACCAACGTGTCGAGCGGTTACACCTTGGTGCCCGAGAGCGACTCTCGGCCCGCGGTTAACCCCGCGGCAAATGCGTTTGATCAACTTCCAGAGATGGAAAAACCAAAGAAGAAAGGTAAAAAATGAGTACCGATAAAAAAAGTAGCCCGTCCCTAGTAACCGGAGAATTTCGCGTCTCTTTCCCCGCTGTTTTTGAGCCCAAGGCTTTTCAAGACCAGGAGCCCAAATACTCCGTAGTGATGCTCTTCGATAAGAAAAAATCAGACATGAGCAATCTAAAAAATGCTCTTGTTAAAGCGTGCATTGATCGCTGGGGCCCGAAAGAAAAATGGCCTAAATCCGTTATGCAAAAATGGCCGCTAAAAGACGGCGATGAAAAAGAAGACCTGCAAGGCTACGCCGGACACTTCCACGCTACCGCTAGCGCTAAGCAGCGCCCGGGGGTTATCGACCGCGATAAATCCCCGATCACCAAAGAGGATGAGAGCTTTTACGCCGGCTGCTACGCCCGCGCCGAGGTTCGCGCTTTTACCTACCCCAAAGAGGGCGTAAAAGGCATCGCCCCCGGCGTTTCGATCGCGCTGCAAAATATCCAAAAGCTCCGCGATGGTGAGGCTTTCTCGGGCCGTCGTAAAGCCGAAGACGTTTTCGACGCTGTAGAGGATAGCTCAGAAAGCCCGGACGCCTACGGCACGAGCTCCGAAGACGACTGGATGCTTTAAATGAGCGCCGGAACTTCAAACGAGCAGGGCTCTTCGTTAAGAGATCCAAACGAATACGGGCCCGTGCCCGCGGTTCGGCCCACCATAGGCCGCATCGTCCACTATACCAGCTACGGCACTCCTGGCGGTGAGTACGACTCTCGCGCTAGGGCGGCTATAGTAACCCAAGTACTTGACCTAGAGGGCGCCACCGTCGGGCTTTGCGTGATGAATCCGACGGGGCTTTTCTTCAATGATCGAGTGCTCTATAGCGAAGAGCCGCGGCCAGGTTTCTGGTCGTGGCCACCTAGACTGTAAAAACTTTTGCCGGCGTTTAGGCGCCGGCAATTTTATAACTTTAAAATTACAAAGGAAATTTATGGCAACTAAAAAGAAAACAGTACAGGTTGTCAAAGACGCCGACGCCGCCAGCCACGTTTTTGTTAGCGAGATCCGGGATATTTCTAAAGCCGTTCGCGCCTGGCGCGCTTGCGAGCTAAAGGATAAAACCATATTGGTTTTGCTAGCCCACTCTTCGGGCCTCTCACAAAGCGACTGTAAAAGGGTGCTCGACTCTCTTGAAGCTTTAGAAAAAGACTACCTAAAATAAAAGAAGGTCGCCCAATATGAAGCACGGCCACTTGACTTTGCGATTTACCTTTGCCTTGAACGATGAAAACACCATGGCGTGCTCGGGCGCGGCTGAGTCGCTTTTAGATTTAAAAGCGCGCCGCGATCTCAAAGATTACGAGGATGCGGTGGAGCATGTTTTTCCGGTTGCCAAGATAGATATAACGGGGCTCGATAGCGCCGCGGTTGCGCGTATCCAAAACAAATACGCGATGCACTCTTGCTTAAAGCACTTTGGCTTTAAGCTCGAAAAGGCGCCTGAGCCCACCGGGCTGGTGGACGCTGCCGGAGAGCACATACTTAAATGATCAAAAAATGCGTGCGCTGTAAAATCCCAAAACCAAAAGACGCTTTTTATCGCCGCAGAAAAAGCGGTTCGGGGCGTTTTTTGGGCGAGGATTACCGCAGGGGCATATGCAAGGTGTGCGAGAAAAAAGCCTATCCGCAAAAGCGCGTTGAGCCCGCACCAAGGCTGCCGGGCGCACCTCGGCGGTGGTCCACACTTCAGCCCACCAAATACGGGGTGCGTGAAAAACTTTTAAACCTTGGGCTGGTTTCCGGCACAAAAGAATACAAGAGGCAGTACCACCGTGAGAGATCAAAGATTTTTAATTCTGGATTACGAAACGCGAAGCCGCGCTCCACTGAAAAAAACGGGCTCTTTTGAGTACGCGGCTCACCCCTCCACCCGCATCCTTTGCGTGGCCTGGAAACTGGGCACCCGCGAAGAGCTAAGAACCGCCCCCACCAGGTCGTGGTCGCCTTTTTTAGACGGTGGTATAGTGCCCCGAGAACTGGCCGAGGCGCTCGCCGACGAAACCGTTACGATCGTCGCCCACAACGCGCTTTTTGAGCAGGTGATCACCCGCTTTGTTTTGCCCCGCTACACTATAGGCCCCAAGAAAAAGGCCATAATTCAAGACCTGCCAAGCTCCAGGTGGTATTGCACAGCCGCCACCGCCGCCGCGCTCGCGCTGCCGCGAAAGCTGGAGGGCGCCGGCGCCGCCCTGGGCTTAAAAGTTCAAAAAGACTTGGTGGGGCACAAGCTCGTTTTAAAATATTGCAAGCCCAGAAAACCCACGCGAAATAATCCAAGGCTTTTTCACAACAACGCCGCCGAGCTTCGCCGTATCGTAGAGTACTGCGTAACCGACGTAGACACGGAAACGGAGCTCTTCTTAACCTGCCCCGGTTTAAACCCGCTGGAGAGGCAAATTTGGGAGCTCGATCAAGAGATAAATATGCGCGGCTTTAGGGTGGACCGCCCGCTCGTGCAAAAAATTCTAAAAATGATCGAAGAGGAGTCAGCCAACCTCAACGCTGAAACGGACACCATAACCTTGGGCGCGCTCGCCTCGACCGCCCAGCGCGACGGGGTGCTAGACTTCTTAGAAGCCGAGGGTATAAAGCTGCCAAACCTCCAGGCCAAAACCGTAAGCGACGCCATCGCCTCCGGCTTGGTGCAAGGCGAGGCGAAAAGAATTTTAGAAATACGCCAAGCGATCTCTAAAACCTCGACGGCCAAATACGTGGCCATGGAAACGCGTTCGCGCTTTGACGGGTGTATTCGGGATATCCTAATGTACTGGGCGGCCACCACCGGGCGTTGGGGCGGCTCCGGCGTGCAGCCGCAAAACTTTCCCCGCGGCATTCAAGGCCTCGACTCCTGGCAGGCGGTAGAAATACTGCGCGAGGGCGACCTAGATTTAATCCGTATGCTCTACGGCGATCCAATGAACCTATTTGCCTCGTGCCTGCGCGCCATGATCATTCCGCGGGAGGGTATGGAGTTTCACTGCGCCGATTACGTGGCGATCGAAACGCACAAACTTTTCTGGATGGCCGAGCACACCGAGGGGCTAAAAGCGCTGCACGCCAGGCGTGACCTTTACAAAGAAATGGCCTCGGACATTTACGGCCTGCCCGTTGAGAAAATTGCAAAAGATAGCCGCGAGCGTTTCATCGGAAAAGAATCTATTTTGGGCTGCGGCTACCAAATGGGCGGGCCTACTTTTAGAAAAAATTGCATAAAAAAAGGCGTCGAAATTGACGAAGCCGCAGCGGATATGGCGGTAAAAAAATACCGGGAAAAGCACCGCCCGGTTACGAAAATGTGGGGCAACCTAGAGCGTGCGGCCCTGTCGGCGATCAAAAACCCCGGCAAACGCTACACCATAAATAAAACCACCTGGTTTGTGCGCGGTAAATTTCTCCACTGCGAGCTGCCCTCTAAGCGCCTGCTCTCCTACTACGGCCCGCATATAAAGCCGGTGGTAAAATGGGGCGAAGAGCGCGAGGGGATTTTCTACTGGGGCGTAAACAAGTACACCAGAAAATGGGAGGTGCTCCAGACCTACGGCGGCAAACTCACCGAGAACGTGGTGCAGGCTAGCTCCCGCGACATTATGGCCGAGGCCATGCTGCGGGTAAGAAGAGCCGGCTACCGCGTGGTGCTCACGGTCCACGATGAGCTTTTATCGGAAGCGCCGGTGGGGCAAAAAGATCCTGCGGAATACGCCAAGCTTCTGGAAACTTTGCCGGCCTGGGCCCCGGGCCTGCCCGTGCGCGTAGAAGGCTGGAAGGGCCCCCGCTATAAAAAATAGGAGTTTTATGAGCAGCCGAAATGCCGAGAGTCTTTTTGTGGTTCTACTGCTGGCGGCGGCCCTGGCCTACTTCGGATTTAAAAGGCTGGATGAGGATTTTTTGGCTTGTACAAAAGCCGGCTACACCAACGCCTTCTGCTACGAAGCCCTGTGGTAGAGCTAGCGGTAGCGCTTTTGCATCTCCCAAAGGGCCTGGCGGAGCGCTTCGGTGCGGGCTTTTAGCTCTTCGATATCTTTTTTCGTGTAGTCGCGCTCGGTGAGCAAAGTGCTAACGCTAGAGTTTAGGCTCGACACGTTGACGCTCATGGTGCGGATTTCATCGCGTATGCCGGCCACGTCCGACTTTGCCGTGTAGATCGCGTAGGTAATGATCACCGAGCAAATGGCAAAAACCCACCGGAGCGGCACCGTGGAGTGGTCGTGAATTTGCGCCTCCCTGGTGTTACTGGATGGCTGGGGTTTTTCCATAGTCTCGCCCAAAAATGATCGGCTTAACGCCGTTTGCTTTATTCACATCCTGCACGATCGCCTGCACGGCTTTAATGAAAGAGCCCCCGTGTTTTTGGCTCAGCCACTCGGATAGATTCTGGCCCCGTATACCGCGCACTAGTAGCCAGTCGGCTACGGGCTCGGCGTGTACCAGGTAATTTAAGTGGTGAGCGAAATGCATTAAGTCGGCCCGGCCATCGATGAGCCGCAAAAGCTTTTGCCTAAAGCGCTCGCTTCGGATCTCTTTCATTTTTCAGCCTCCAGAAAAGCTTCGCGCAAAAGAATAGCGCCGATAAAAGCCGAGGCGAAAAATCTTAGCGGGTATTGGGTGAGCATGATCATTCCGTAGGTAAATAGTGCCGAGAAAAGCCACGGTCGATCAAGGCATTTTCGCATAGCAATAATAGAAATAGCTAAAAACAGGCACAGACCTACGGCGCCTTGCTCAAAAAGAATTTGCAGGTAGTCGTTATGCATGAATGAGAAAAGATTACGCAGCGCTGCACCCGTTGGCTCCGGGTCGCAGGCCTGCGGCATAGCGCGGCAATATTCTAAAATTTGGATTTTAGGGCCCAGCACGTAGAAGCGGCCAGTGCCGGAGCCCCACGATACGCTTGCATTTGCCCACCACCAATCGATCGAGCGCGCCCAGGTGGCATACCTTCCACTGTCGGAGAAAAAGCCGTCTGAAGAGAAAATAAGAGCTCCGGCCAGGGCGCAAACGGCGGTCACGCTAGAGGCCACCCAGGCGAAAACGGCCATCCCGTCTTTGCGCGATGCAACACACCAGGATATGGCCGCGAGCGCGAGCGCCACGGCGCCGGTAGTGGAGCCCGACACCCCCACAGCCACGATCGGGGTGGCGTAGGCCAGGCGCGAGAGCCACACGTTTGAGTGTAGGGGCCACCAGTCGCGGAGCGCGAGCAGCGGATAGAGCACGGCGATCATGCTGGCATCGGCTGCGGCGTTGTTCATAAAAAAGTAAACCGGTAGGCCCAGGGCTTTTTTAACCAGAATCACCACGGAGGAGATAAAGCACAGAAGCGCCAAGGTGTTCAAAATCCGGTAGCTCGATACTTTTGTCAGAAAAGAGACGGCCACCAAAATAGAAAGTAAAAAACTAAAAGACCCGGCGGCGGCGTAATCCTGCCACGCGTTTATAAAGTTGGAGCCAGCCCACGGCATGGTGGCGTGGGAGAGAAAATAGAAAACAACTACGGAGACGGCAAAACTTTTTGCGATAACTCCTAAGCCCAGGGCGATTACGAGGGAGGTAAAGATAAGCCCTGCCGCCGCCTGGTTCCGCCAGAGCTCGGGCTGACCGGGCATGAGGTAGACGTAAATTAATAGAAACAAACTGGTAAGAGAAAACTCACGAGCTAAATCTTTCACCGATTTTTACCTTTGTAAGAGGCGCGCCCGCCGGGTGTCGAACCCAGTACCTCAAGAGCGTGAAAGTTCTCTTGGGCCTCAACCACTCCGGGCGCGCTAGAAATTTAAGCCGTTGCGTACCGCTTTTTTAAGAGCTCACGCAGCGCCGGCATCGTCATGGATAGGCTGCCCCCTGGATCGTTTTTTCGCGTAGGCGCCACCTCATCGTGCCCGAGCACGTAATCGAAGTTGAACACAGCGGGATTATTCTTCTTAAGCCAAAGGCATAGCTCAATGATCGAAGCCTCTTGAGCGGCAGTGTAGCGCTGGTAGGCGCCGGGCTGCTGATTGGCGTTCTTTTTAGGGATCTCGCGCACCTGCTCTTTGGGCAGCGGTTTTCCCCAGTAGGTTTTCCAGCCCGAGCCGGCGCGATCTAGCTTACCTGCGGCAGCAACCTCAAGGCCCACAAGCTTTGCAGACACGCCGGAGCCAAGGCCCGGATAGCTAGATTTTCCGGCATGGTAGCCCCACTTATTGAGCGGAAAAGCTTGGAAAATTTTACCGTGCATATCCATGTAGAGATACAGGTGGCCCTGCTCGCGCCCGTAGGCTACGCCGGATTTACCGAGCTTATCCTGGTGGCCAGCAGTGTGGTGCACCACGAGGCCCTGCGGATAGCCCTTGGAATAGGTACCCCGCGCTTTCATTTCTGGCTTTACGATTTCCGCAAAAGGAATCCAAAGCAGTTTTTGGCCGCTGGCGCTAGCGCTTACTCTTTCTTTTTCCATTTTACCGGCTCCGCTTTTTAAATTTATTTTTCACACCAGCCTGCCGGTTGGCGCGTTCAAATTCAAATTAATTTTTGGGTATCCTAGAAATGCTTAGTTTCTGCTGCTTTAGAAGCCGCTCCGAAATTTCGTCTATATCCTGCTGCACGTCTTGGGTGCACTTTCCCTTACAGGCTTGCTCTAAAGTTGTGGCGTCTTTGTTCCAATCTTCGGCGCTCATGCAAATAGCGCCCGCACGAGGTGGTAATCTTTTACCGGGTCGCAGTGGATCGGGGCGCTCGGGCTGCGGGGTTAGAAACTCTAGCGAGGTTTTTAAATCCATCTCCTCTTGGTGATCGGAGAGGGTATAGCTGCAATCCATGCCCGCGGTGAGCACGCCCGCCACCGAGCATATTTTGGTGTTTTGTTTTTTTACGCAACCGCTAAGACTTAGGCTTACCAAAACGAGCAAACTTAGATAGCGCATCTTTGTGCACCTTTCTGGCCGCTTTAAACTCGGGCGACTCTATCCCTTTTTCCAGGGCTATAACCGCGAGCTCAGCCCCGGCCTCATCCAAATTACCCTTTAAGCCATCACGGGCCCACTTGATAAAGAGGTTTCCAGAAAAGTCTTTGAGCTCTTTAAAGATTTTACCGGCGATTTTTGTAACGATAAGGGTGATTATAAAACCAAAGGGCCCCCATCCTAGGATGGGAGCCCAAAGGAAAAGTGGCCCGAGGATTTTAGTTTTTAGAAAAGATTCGTAAAGAACCTCTACAGCTAGACTATCCTCGATTCCCCTTAAATCCACTTTTTAATCCTGCTTTACGAAAAACTGTTTCCAGATTTGGTTTAGAAAAACTTGCAAGGCGGCTAAGGTGTTGGAGTGTACCAGGGCAGCGCCGAGCTCCACACCAGCCAAGTGCAAGGAGAGAACGCCTGCCACCATGGTGAGGCCGTAGACAGCCAGGAGTTTGTATTTTCCGAGGAAGTCGCCGATTGAGTGGCGAACTGCCAGCAGTAGGGCTTGCACAACCACCGCGGCGATAGCTAGGGCACCAGCGCCTTTTAGCCCGCCGATAGCGGTAAACAAGGCCACGATCTCTTCGTTAGAAGGAGGCACCACGGCGCCGTCGGACGCAAAAGCGGCCACCGTAAAGAGCGCCGAGAAAAAGGCTAGCACCAGAAAAGAAATAGTTTTTAACATTTTACCCCCAAAGTTTTTTATACGTTTCGTTAAATGGTGGTGGGAAAAACGCTTTTTTGCAAGCGCTACACGGTTAGTAGTAGATAGCCAGGTACCCACCCCCACCCGCGCCACCCAAATAAGAAACACCGCCCGTAGAACCGCCCGAACCGCCACCACCGTACCCCGCCGGGGCCCCGGCGTTATCGGCGTTGGCCGTACCGGAGTTTCCGTTACCGTAAGAGGCCCCGCCGCCCCCGCCGCCGCCCACGATGCCGCCGCCGGAGCTCGCGCCGTTACCGGGCTGGCCCGTACCGAACCGGCTAAGGTGAGCGCCGCCGTTGGCGCCCGCACCCGGGCTGGTGCCACCAAGGCCGCCAGGGCCCCCGTTGCCGCGGGCGGCGCCGGCGGTCGCGTTCCTAAAGCCGAAGTTGCCCCCGAGCCAACGGAGCCACTGGGCGCCGTTGATCGCAACCGTAGTGTTTCCCCCGGCGTTTCCATCGGCGTTACCAGCTACCGCGGCCCCGCCCGCGCCAACCACAATTGTTAGTGTATCCCCTTCAGTGACCGGCAAATCTTCAAAACTAAAATCGCCGCCGCCCCCGCCGCCGCCGCCTTCGGCGCCGCCGCTACGGCCCCCGCCGCCCGAACCGCCGCCGCCAACGCCCAAAAATCGCATAACGCCTGTAAAAGGCGCCGTATACGTATAGGTGCCCGGCGTGGTGTATTCCTGCCGAAGTCGTTTTTCGATAAAAGTTTGCATTGATTTTTTCCTTTAAAGAAGCCGCACTACTAAGTTTCTAGGGGCGCCGCTCGGTATACTTAAAATGTCGGCGAAAATAAGTGTACCGGCTGTAACAGTTTTGCGGGTTGAATTTAAAACCCCATCGGCCACCCGGCCGTGGGTGGCTGCGAAGCCCGCGGTGCTCGGCGGGATCACGATTTCCGGCTTAGTATCAAAAAGGCTTTTTGTCTCAAACACCACCCGGCCCGCAGCGCCCACTTGGGCAGCGCCGGTTGTTTCAATAACAGCATTATAGTTTGCGCCGCCGCCGCGATTTACCTGGAGCACGTCAAAAGTGCCGCCGTTTGCCAGGGCTGCCGTTCCGTAAAGAGTAATTTGGCTATCGGTTGTAATCGTCGCGGATTGGTCGGATGCAAAGGAGACGAGGGCGCGCTTAGATACCAGGGTACCAGCGGCTCCGCCCTGGGCCACGCCCGAGGCGTTGAATACCACGAGGTTGCCGCTTGTAGAGCGATTTACTTCTTTAACGACGAACTCACCGTTATTCCCGGCGCTTGTCGCTGAGGTAACGATAACGCTGTGGCCCGCGCTAACGTCGGCGCTTGGGTCGGACGAAAAGAAATACACCCATCGATTGGTGTTAACCGTACCGGCGGCGCCCCCTTGCACAGCGCCCGAAGGGTTGTACAAAATCACGTTATTACCGCCGGAGTTAACCGCCCGAATCGGTAAGGCCGCGGCGTTGTTTCCGCCTGTGCTGTGACTCGCGGTTAGGGCTGTTTCGCCCACCACGTAGTCAGTAGCCGAGGCCGCCGAAGAAAAAGCGAAAATCCACCGGAGCACGTCAACCGTTCCGGCGGCACTGCCCTGGGCCTCACCACTAGAATTTTTTACGATAATATTATTACCGCTCTGGTTTATGGCGTAAATCGTTAAAGCGCCGTTGTTCCCGCCTGCGGAGTGCGAGGCGAAAGTAGCTTGCTCACCCGCTGCGAATTGGGACGAAACGGGGTTAGTAAAATTATAAGACCACGCCTCTAGAGTAAGGGTGCCCGCCGAGCCCGATTGGGCGACGCCGGACACGTTGGACACCACGATATTGTTACCGCCGTCCTCGCGGGCGCGCACGATCGTAAAAGTGCCGTCGTTTGCGGCGTTGGAGCACGAGGCCGCCGTTACCGAATCACCCACCACCCAGTCGGTATCTACGGTGGAAGCAAGGTTGTACCGGTATAGGTTGTTACCCAGCGGCACGATGCTAGAAATATTTAAGGCGCTTTTCCACAAGGTAATAGACTGCGTAGAAATTTGCGCGGTCGCACGTGTAATAGACTGGGTGGAGTTTCCCGAGCCCGCACGGGCGATAGAGTTAATAGCCGAAGAAAATTGCCTAGAAATAGCCGTGATTTTTGTATCCGGCTTAGTGGCGCGCCTTACGTCCACGCGAACGGTGCCGCCAAGACCAGGCTCTTCTAGATACACTTGGCCTTTTTGAAAAGTTACGTCTTTAGAAATAACAACGCCGTCAAGTCGAAGGCGCGAGCGGCCCACCGGCAGGGCTGGCAAAAGACCGTTAATCTTAAAAAGATAATCGGACGCGCCCGCGAGCTCAGCCGCGGCCTTGATCGCCCCTAAATTTAGGCGGATGTCGTCCATTAGCTGCCCATCCACAGGGCTCTTTGCGTCGGTTTGGCTAGCAGAAATTGGATAGGCAAGAGTCATGGTGTCCCCTATGGAATTATCTTATAAGATTTTTCAATGGTCGAAAAGTCTAGCCCGGTGGGCGAAATAAAGCAGTAGCGTTTTTGCTCGGCGGTTACGTCGTCGTAATCGGCAAATTTTAATTTGTGGTTGGCGGTCAAAGTCACACCCCACGGGTCGGCGAAAGTTATTTCGTCCCCGTTTATCGACTTGATCCCATTTACTTGGGCGGTTGCGTATTCGTCCGAAACTCTATCCCAGAGGCGAACTTTCCAGCCCACCTGCCACATTGCACCAGCGTCTAATGCTAAAGTGCCAACGGAGTCGGAGGCGGCGCTAATAAAATTGCTAGCCGGCGCCAGGTAGCAAGAGCGCACGCCGGTAAAGGAGGTGTAGGCGAGCTTCATTTGCACATCACCGGTTTGGTAGTTGATCGCCCGAGATACGATCTCAGTTTCCTCGGCAAAATTTAGAACGCCCGAAGCGTTTGCAATTTTTGAAGAGCGCAGAAGCGTTTTATCACACACGTTTAGGAGGGATTTATCAACGTGGGCGCTAATAGATATCTCCGGCGAGGGGAAAGAAAGGCGCCGCAAAAGCGCCCCTCCAAATTCGGTTACAAAATCCAGCCCAGCCAGGTCGCTTTGAACGCCTTTAAATTTAAAATTGAGCGGCGACTTTTCCCCGTAAGCTGAAACGCTGGCGGCATCTTCGAATACCGTTCGCTCTTCGTATTTTCCGGTGCTTTCGTTAAAGCCCCAATCGATCTCAATGCGGTTCACTATTTTATTATCGTCTACGCTTACCTGCGGATTTTTTGTGAGCGCGTCTTCGCCCACAATGTCGGTCGTTTCTACGAAGCGTGCTTTATCTAAAACCGCTAGGGTAAGAAGAGAGCCGCGAGAGTAGGTAAACCTTAGCCCACATGGGGCCAAGAGCTCGCGCTCGATATACTGGAGAGCGTTTGAGATATTGTAGAGCCCGAGCCTAAACCCGACCCCAGAAAATAGCTCGTCTCGAATGCTCTCAATACCGCCCACATCGATCAAAGAGGGCGAAATGCCTAGCCCCGAAGGCAGTACGTCGTAAGCCCCACCACCCCCGCCGGAGATCAAGAGCTGCAAAATTAGAGTGAGGGGGTTGGCGGTGCGGCTCGTGGCTAGAAAAATATCCACGTTATCGGTGTGCTCAGCGGGGGTGGTGTTGAACTCCCCGCGGGTGAGCCCGGAAAAAGTCTTCGCGGTATTGTTTTTAGAGGTGTAGCCGACAAATTCAGAATCGAGGCGAAGGTAGCCGCTAGAAGGGTAGGCCGTTATATCGTCCTTTGCGGTTATCGTGGTGGTTGCCGCGAGGATATTGCCGGAGAGGCGCGTTTTCGTAGAGAAAATATCGCGGTTCATTCTATCCGTTTCCTCAGTCGAGGAAAAAGTGTAAGAGCCATCCTGGTAGCTGTAGCGTTTTACCCTCGTGATCGGCAGCTTGTAGTACTCGGAAAAGGCCATTGAGCCGCCGAAGCCGGCTAAGTTTCTGCCCAGCCATATTTCTACGGTCTGGTTAACCAGGTCGGTGCCGGCGTCTTTTACGAGCCTCGAAAGCACGCCGTTTTGATCGAGCATTTTTACCGAATAGCTAGCGATCGTGGTAGATACCCGCTTAGGGTCCACCGTGGTGGGGTTTAGAATGAGGGAGGCCACCAAGTTTTGGTAGGCGTCGCGGGTCGTGAGCCCGGAGTCAGGGGCGCGAAGGGTAAAATAGCGCCCAAGGAAACGCACCACCACGTTTCCTACAAACTTTTTTTCTGCGAGTGAATCCGCGTAGGTGGTCAAAGGTTCCTCTTAAAGGCCGGTCAGCTTGGTGATCGTGGTTGTACAGGCGTAGTTGCCGGATGAAAACCCGAGGGCGTTCGAAGCATTTGGCCTCACGCTAATGGTGTCGCCTGCGCTTACCGCCACCTGGGCGGCGCCGCTCGCCGCGAAAGTGGTCAAAGCGTGAAAGAGAAAGTGGGTCTTAGTCGAATTGACGTATACGTCGGCGTAAAAGGGCGAAACCGAGGCGGTGCAGCCCGCCGAAGACACCAAATACTGGCCGCCTTCGGGCACTGTGAAAAGCCCGGTGCCGGTGTTATAGGCGCTATTAGTATCCCAGTTTTCTACGGAGAAAGTAAAAGGGTTGCCGGCGCCCGGGTTATTGTCGGCGCCAAGCTGGAACTGGGCCGAGATACGTGTAACCCCGCCCCCGCCGCCTCCTGCCCCAAGCTCCGTTTCCGTGCCGCTGCTTTGAAGGCGGTACACTTTGCCGTCGTTTTTGGCATAAATTTTTTGGTAGCCCGCGCTCGGGTTTGAGGGGGTGGAGGAGAGCTCTTTTAGCCCGATCGCGTTCTCGTGGGTCTTTTCCCCGGCCACGCTTTGCGCGCTGGTGGATACGTAGCCGTTTTGGGTGGAGCTACCCGCCGGCATTGAGATCACACCAGTGCTGTTATCGTAGGCCACCGGGGCGGTGGCCGATAGCGCCGCCCGGGCGCGCACGTCCGTATAGTAGAGGTTGCCGCTCTCAGGCACCGCGGCGGTGTTTAGGGTCTGAAAAGTTTTGTCGCCCCGAAAATACTGGGTGGAGGCGCCCGGCGCGATCGCGGGCTCTTTACCGTTAAAGGTGCTAAAAGCCGCGCTCGTTATGTAGCCGTCGGCGATCGAGCTACCCGCCGGCATTGAGAACACGCCGGTGCCGCTATCGTAGCTAATGGGCGCGCCCGCGGATAGGGCCAGACGGGCCCGCACGTCCGTATAGTAGAGGTTGCCGCTCTCAGGCACCGCGGCGGTGTTTAGCGTTTGCCAGCTTTTATCCCCGCGCAGGTACTCTGTGGTGGAGCCGCCCGAGGGCAGGGAGATAGAAGCAAAAGGGGTGCCGTTGATATCGTCCACCCATAAATCCCACTTGAGCGTTGAAGCCCCAAGCTCTTGGTTTGCAGCTTTGGGGTAGAGGTAAGGCGACACCACAAGACCGTTGCCGATGCGGGTTGGTATTGACGCCTGGGCCTTAGAGCAAGAGGGCGGAAAGCCGTGAGCAAAGAGGGCCAGGGCTACTAAAATAAGAGAATTATTTTTCATTTTTTAGCCTTCAACTATCGTAAAGTTTCTCAGTAAAATTTTGCCTCCGTATCCGGTGCCGGACATATTGCTAGAGACGTATTTAACTTGGCCGGCGGCGGATACGGAAAAGGTGAGGCCGTGGTTGTCGCCGTCGAAAGTGCCCTCGGGGGTTATATCCCAGGAGCCAGTTCCGGTTTTATAGGTGGCGGTCAAAAATCCGTTGGCCACGATCTCCGAGGCGCTGGTTTTCCTAAACACTTCGAAGAAAATCTTAACGGATTTGTAAGTGGCGGAGTTTAGTAGGAGCCCCTCAATATCCAAGGGGGAGCTTTGGTTGTTCAAAATATCCTGCTGCACGTAATCCTCGGCTCTAGTTACGCCCCCGACGCGGCGAAGGGCTAGGGGGATCTCCCAAGCGAAAAGATTTTCGCCCCGGATGCCCACCCTTTTGGGGTTAAATTTTAAATCTTTGAGCTCGTACTCGACGTAGGAGGCAGAGTTTTGGTCTTCGTAGTACCTAAAGGCTTTGCCGTATCTGGCGTGGTTTAAGAAGAAAGTTTCCAAAGCGGTTTTAAGCGCGGGGCTTACGCTGGAGAGTACGATAGGGCGGTTCGCCTCGGTATAATCCACCTGCACTTGGCGAACGCCCGATACGCTCGTTTGCACGCGCTCCACCACGTCGTAAGATTCGCCGTCGTCTTTGCTCGGCGGGTATTCGAGGGTGATAACGGTGGGGATTAAACCGCCGTAAGAAATTTTCGGGATATGGTGGGCCATTAAGAAGTTACCCCGTTAAATCCGTTGACTCCAAAAACTTTTAGGTTACCGAACTGTATACCGTCCGAGAGTTTTTGCGCAAAAGTTTGCATAAAAGATTCTTCGGAAAGTACGTCCCCTTGGATTTGGAACACCTGGCTAGGCTGTGAGAGCTTAGAATCGATCGACTCTAGGACCGCCAGCATTTGCGGATCTCCCCCGCCCCCTGCGCCCGAGCCGCCGTCGGGTAAAAACTTTTGGGCCTCGCGGCTTGCACGCACGGAACCGATAACCTCCTCGAAATTTTTCGAAGGCGCCACTAGCTCCTGGTCTTGAAGCATAAAGGGAATGGAATCAACGCCCTTGACCCCGCCCGTTGCAAGACCGCCTTTTGCGGCTCCGCGAACTTTGCCCACCTGCTCAGCCCCGAACGCGATAGCCGCCGCGGCGCCAGCCACACCAAGCGCGGGGCCGATGATCGGAATGGTGGAAAAGCCGGCGTAAATATTCATAGCCGACTCGGCGGTTTTAATAATAATGTTTGCAACCGCCGCGGTCTTACCGATGCTCTTTAGCGTAGAGTTTGAACTCTCCTGCAAGGCCGCGAGCTCGCCGAAAGCGGTCTTGCTACCTTGAAAAACGGCGGTGTGCATCGCCTTATTTATCGTGGCGTATGCCGTTCCGTATTTTTGTTGCTCCAGCAGGAACCTATTGTTTGCCTCAATTTGTATTTTGAGCTCTTCCTGGGCGGCCTTTTCTTTTATCGTCCTTTTGGTGAGGGCGTCTTGCTCCAACTTTTGGATATTTTGATCGATAAAGCGCTGCTGCTGCTCAGCAGTTAGCTGCTGAAAAGCTTCGTTTTCGGCTAAAAGTTCGTCTCGAACTAATATGCGGCGCTCTCGATCTATCTGCTCTTGCTCAGCTTGGAGAGCCCTGTTTTCTTCTAGGCGCCGCAGTTGGATGTCGCGGTTATCGGCGTTCTTTTCATCCTCTAAAGTTTTAAGAAGCTCCACTTCTTTTTTCTTTAGAGCGATCATGTCGAGCGAGGCGTTTTCTTCCTCTAAAAGCAAAAGCTCCCGGTTCGCCCTTTTTGTGGCCAGCATCCTGGCTTCGGCTTCAGCTTCTTTTTGTGCGGCGGCATCCGCCGCGCCCTTTTTACCGGGGTCTTGAACGGCGCCCGGCACGGGCGGGCCAAACTGCTCGGTGCTAGCCGTGGCTTCGGCGTAGCCTTTTTTTACAGCGTCGGCCACCTGCTTAGCCCCGGCCTGGATATCGGCCAAGCTGCTGGTGGAGGGTGTGAAAACCGCGTAGAGGATTTTGCCCAGACCCTTGGCGACTTCTATGATATTGTTTGCGAAGGCATTATAGATGGCCTGCATACGGGGCCAAAAAGTTTGCCAGTTTAAATATATTTCTGTGAGCAAAAGCACCACGAGGCCCAACCCCGTGGCGCCCACCAAGGCCCTGGTGGCAATTGTCATGGCGCCGGTTGCTACTTGGGCGGCGATCAAAGCGGCCCTGAGTTTTAAATAGAGCCCGCCGGCAACGCCCGCCACAAGGCCCGCGCCGGATACCGCGACGCCGGCGGCGATAACGGAAACAGTAAAATCGGTGAGGGCTTTGCTGTCCTTGATCGTGTCGATAAAGCTGGTGAGCGCCCCCACCACGGTGTCAAAGAGCGGCGCGAACCTTTTGCCGATCTCTTTTTGCAAGTTGCCAAAAGCCGACTCTAAAAGAACCGTTGAGCCAGCGGCTTTCGACGCCGCTTCAGCGGCGCCCGCGTAGCGCTGGGAGAGCGCGTCGGTGATATCTTGCAGCCGCTCTTGTTTGGTGCCCGTTGCGTCGAGCTCAATGCCGAGCTTTTGCAAGCCCACCACGTTGCCGTTTACGGCTTTAGCCACGAGGGTGTAGGCCGAGCTAACGTCGATTTTCTGGCGGGCCGCTAGGTCCACTACGGCCCGCGTGAGATCGTCTGTTAACTCAATTTGCCCCACCAAGCCTTGGGCCACGGCCTGGGCGCTGGAGATCGAGTCGCTATCGACGCCGGTTTTTGCTTCGATCTCCTCGGCTACGCGCCTGTACGAGCGGGCGAGCGACTCGGTAAAAATGCCTTGGTTTTGAAGGGCCTGATTTACTTCTTCGACCGCCAGCGCTTCTACGTTGAAGGCCTTTACGCTCAAGTAAATTTCTGCGGTGAGAGCGGCGAAAGCCAGGCCGGATGCAATGGTGACTTTATCGAGCGTCGAGCCGAGCTCTTCGGTTTGCCCAGCCGCTTCGTTTAGGGCTTCGGAGTACCCGGCCACGTCGCCGTTTATGCGTATTACGAGCTCTTTTGCCATCTATTTTTTCATCCTCGCTCGAATGCGTTCCTGCGCATCGGCCAGTTGTTTTTTAACCGCGGCCTCTTGCTCAGGCGTGAGCTCTACAGGTTTTTCATTCTCTCCCGCCGCCCTGGCCGCGGGGCCTTCGGGTAGCTGGATGCCGTGAAAAGATGCCTGTAGCCTTACGTCTCTTTCTATCCTAGCACCGAGGCGCTCTAGCTGAAGAGAAATGTATCTGGGCGTTAGCGACGCGATGTATTCTTTCGACCAGCCGAACGCGTCGTGGAGGTCGAAAAAGATTTGTGCCCAGTCGGTTTGCCCGGACGTTTTACGGCCTGCGTCTTGATCGCCGCTAGACTTTTTTTTACCTCGCTCTCCACCATTTCCGCGGCGAGGGGGTTGGAGAGCATGATCGCACGGGTGAGCGCGGTTAGCATCCCGAGGCATTCGTTTAGGTCACCCAGAGAAACTAGCAAGTGCTCGGGGCCGGTGAGCTTCATTTCGGTGGGCTCGCCGTTTTCGTCCAGGTCTTTTGCGACCGTAGCCGGGAACTCCGCCCGCGCCTCGGGGGTGAGCAGGCGGTACACGATTTTGCATATCTCCTGCCAGTTGAGGGATTGCAAAATGCCGCCTAGGGTTTCATCCCCCGGATACTTTTCTTTGAACCAAACTTGGTCGAGCATGTTTGGTGGGCGGATCTCAAAAAACCGATCTTTTCTTTTTAGGAAAAACTCAGGCGCCGCCGGGATTACGTCTTCTATTGAAACAGGTTTCATGCATTGAAGTTTAGGGCGTGTCCCTACATAATGCAAACATGGGAAAGAAAAAAAGCGTCCGTACAAAAACGGTAGAGATCCGGGTTAACTCCGAAGAGTGGGCGCGGCTTAGATTCCTGGCCAGCGCGTACACCAACGGTAACGTGTCCGAGTGGGTGCGCCGCTCTAGCATCGCCGCAAAAAAGTAAAGCCCGCCCCGGTTCCCCCCGGAGCGGGCTTTTATCTCTAGCAGTTAGGGCGTCACGTGGCGTACGTCGAATACGCCGTTTTTCACGCTATCGTAGAGCAGCTTGGCTTTTACTTCGGGCTTGTTCCAAGCGAAGGCTTCGAAGCCGATGGGCATGCCGCTAGCTTTGCAGCGGAATGCGTCCACTTCAAACATTTCGCCGGTCGAGCGCTGCTGGGCCATAATGATACAGCCGAACTCCGGGAACACGTCGGCAGCGGCGCCGATGCGAACGCCCATGCTCTTGGTGTTGATCGGGCGAACTTCGAAGGTAGCGGTATCACCGGTGGTCATCCCAATGGTGCCCGCGCCGCCCACGAGTTTTACACCGAGGGCGGCGATATTGGTATCCGCGCCCGTGGTGATCGTGAGAGCCGAAGCGGTAACAGAGAGCTGGTCGTCGGCGTACTCGACATCAGTGCCGCGAGCGTGGTCAATATCGGTCGAGTGGTAAACTTTTACCGTGGTGGCGCTCATAGCTTTAACCACGTATTTACCAAACTTCAGGTTAGCGGGGCCAGTCGTGGTGATAGCCGACACGCTAGCGATACCGGTAGCGGCCACCACGGAGGTGCCGTTTTTATTTGTGAGCGTGCTCACGTTTCCGCTTGTCTCAGCCGACTGGGCGGTGGGGGCTTTTCCTAGGAAAAGCTCAAACATAAAATCTTCCATTTGGCCGACTTTAAGGCTCATCTCCGCAGAGATCGCGCCGTCTTCAGAAGCCCAGGGATACTTGTTAGAGCCGCCCGTTAGGTCGTTTTGCTCGGCGGTGAGCGAGAGGCTCGAAGAATCGAGCACTTTCATCGTGCCGTAAAAAAGCCCCGTAGAGCGGTTGTACGGCGATGCCGAGTGGATGCCGTATGTGGAACGCGGATTGCTTAAGCCCATAAATTTATAGCCCCTTCCTTGTTATAGAACGCCTTCGGTCTTGAGGTTCGCCCAATATTTTTTGGGAACCTTCGCCTCCGAAATTTCGTCACCTTGTTTTATCGAAATTTTTACGTCACCTTGAACGATCTCAAAATCTTTTTTTGCGCGGCCCACGCGGCCCATAATGCCGAACCCCGGCATACCTTCGTCCTGCATGGCCTGGTCGAATTTTGAATTTTCTTTTTTCGCCATTACCCCACCACCGTTTTAACTTGAACCCCTACGCCTTTGAATACGCCGGCCAGGCCGTCGATCCCGAAAGACTGGGGGCTAACACTGGATACACGGATTTTAGCCCGTAATTTGCTCCCGTAACTAGCGGTTTCAAACAATTCCTTAAGCGCCCGAGAGTACCGAAGCAGCCGCGTAGAAAACTTTTCGCCGTCGGCGGTGTCTTTGAGCACCACGATAAACGTGATCGTGTAATCCTCCAGCGTGTGCGGCCCGAGGCCGTCCGCCGCTGTGGGGTCTTCCACCGAGTAGAAAACAAAAGCGGGGAACGCGGCGGCCCGGTTCTTTTCGATACGCTGAAAAAAATATGCGTCCCCGGATATCTCCGGCATGGCCACGGCGTCGGCTTTCTCGGTTGTGATCTCCGTGAGCTTGGCGTTTAGGCTGGTCGTGCAGATGCTTTTTAGATCGGCCAGCAGGGCTTCAAGGTCGTAACGAGCCATGCTAGACCGCCCCCGAAACTTGGGCCGCGTAATTTAGGATCTCTTGTTCCCACTGTTTTACGCGGTTCTTAAGCGCGCCGGGCGCCACCTGCTCGTTACCAAAAAGCACCACGGGGCGCGCCGGCATTTTTTTCGTCCCTTGGTGGAGAAAGTTCGCATACGCCACGTTGGTGCCGAGGGTGAGCGCCTTTCGATTTATGATAAGGGAGATCGCGTTGGGGTGCGCGGGCTCGGTGATCGATTTAGAGAGCAGGCCCGTGCGCTTCAAAATGGGGTATACAAAACCCACCGCGGCCTGTTTGCGGGGCTTGTAGAGCTCCGAGAGATCCACGTATTTGCCTTGGCTCTTCAAAGTGAAAATGGCGAAGTTTGATTTAAACCACTGCTGAGAAATTAATTGGAGGGGGAGTGTTAAGTCACTCACCTTTTGCCCGGCTTTTCTTAAAGCCGCCGCGAGTTTTCCGCCCGGGTCAACTTGGGGTTTTACCATTGATCGACCCCGCGGCGCAGTACGGGCTCGATCCTGTTTGACACAGCGTAGCTACGGATGCCGTCGCTGGAGCTCAAGAGACCCATGCCGGCGAGGGGCAGCTCTCCGCTCACGATCGCGGCTAGGCGCCCGCGGGCGTCTTTAGCGATCATTTTTTGGTTCTTAGAGGGGTCGGGCTTACCCTCCTCGATCGGCTCGCTGGCGTCCATTATGGCGCGCACGCGCTCGACGCAAAGCGCTATGGAGATCGAGCGGACGATCAGGAGGTTAGCGGCGCCGGTAACCGGCACCGTGTACTTTCTCCCGATCGCCGCGTCGATCATGGCCTCCACCTCGGCGATAATTTCGTCCACCTTGTCGGCGGTGGGCAGCGTGTCGCTACCGAACTCCCGGCCAATTTTGGCTTCGGACGCAATTTGTGCTTTGGTGGCGTAGGCCATTGCTACCTCTTACCGGTTTTTCTTTTTCTTTTTTGCATAGTCAAAATCGGGCTCGTCTTCCTCACCACTCGGTTCGGTTCCGGCGGGATTCTGCACGGGCTCGTCTTCCTCACCACTCGGTTCGGTTCCGGCGGGATTCTGCACGGGCTCGTCTTCCTCACCACTCGGTTCGGTTCCGGCGGGATTCTGCACGGGCTCTAGCGGCTTTGACTGCAAAGTTTTCAACTGGTCCGTTAATGCGGCGAGCTCTTTTCTCGCCGCATCGATCTTTTTTTGGAGGCCGTCTAGCTCTTCCACGGTGATCTCATCGCGATCAATGATGAGGCCCGCGGCAGTGAGCTCTTGGGCCTGGGCTTCGTCTTTAGGTTCGAACGCCTCGCCCTTACGGTGGTGGACGTACGAGCCTTTTTCGCCCGTAACAAAGTTGCCTTTACAGATAAACTTTCTCATATCTGCTTACCGGGTGCAGCGGAAGTTTTGCATAAAGAAGAGCTCAAAATCATTCGAGCCGTTCATAGTGCCGTTATAGTCCGCGGTGTTGAGGGAGAGCACGGAGGCATCAGCCGCCATGGTGGGGGCGGTCGCTTCTTTCGCACCGTTGAGGGTGGAGAAAAGAATGTGGCCGGCTTTGTCCATGCAGCGTTTCACGCCAAGTTTCTCGCCGTAGCCCAGGCTCCAGGTCGCACCAAAAGCGCCGCTCTCGCAGTTCGCGGGAAACGTGAGCGAGGAGAGGGTTTTAAACGCCTTGTTACCGGTGGTTGCCGAGGATGCGTTGGCCGAGAAAGCCAGCGTCTCAGTGATCGCGTTGCTGTTCATATCGGTACCAGCGGCCACCACGTTGCAAGCCTCTACGTCCGTGGTGGTTCCACCAGGGGTTAGTACGAGGTTGCGGGCTACGTCGGGCTGGGCCAGGAAGGTCGATACAACTACGGCGGCAGCCGAGGTTGCGCCGGCATTTGCCAAAAGACCGTTGGAAGTCGAGGCGGCAGCCGGGTTATCGATCGCTTGGAACTCGATCATTTTCTGCGTAGGCAGCTTAATGTCCTGGTAGTAGGGGCGGGTCGCGGCTTCGGAGGTGATGCCGGCGAGCATAGTAGCGAGTGCAAAAATCATTTTCATAAAATCTTTCTCCCTTTTCGTGCGCAGGGGGAGGGGGTTTTACCTCCCTCCCCCACTAGCGGCGCGAGTGCGTTTGGTTTTTTGTTTAAGCGATGGCGTTTTTAACGAAGTAGGCGGCGCCTACGTCGGTAAGCAAGAAGTCGTACTCGTCTTCAACCAACACGGCGGTGGCGCCGCGGGGGTTGTTGATCGCCCACTTCGATACCGAACGGGGAGCTTTGCCGGTCAGGCCCAGGCGGTAGCCCAGAGTCGTTTGGCGTTTAGCGGCGCCGTCGGCGATGCAACCGAACCAGAGGTGTTTGCCCCAGAGAGCGGTGAGGGCCGAGTTGCCTTGGCCTTCGTTTGCGCTTTGGTACATGGCTTCGGCCACCATGAATTTTTTCACCTTGAAGGCTTTTGCGAGCTCTTCGTCGGAGAGGCCGCCCGGGCGGGCTTGCTTAAATCCGAGAGAGTCGAGGATTTGGGGGTGGAACCGGAGGGTATCCGCTACCGCATAGTCACACCAGGCTACGTTAGCTACCTGGCCGCAGCCGGCGCGCACAGCCGCACGGGCGGCGAGAGCGATGGCAAGAGGGTCGGAGTTATTGTAGTCGGAGAACTGCTGGGCGCCGGCCAGGGTGGTGTTCTGGGTGAGCACCGCCGTATCAGCGAGAGCCTGCGAGAGGATATACTCTTTTTCCTGGAGCAGGATAGAGGTGATCGACTCCACTTCGTCTTGCTCGGCATCGTAGGGCGCTTCTACGTTGTCGTAATCCTCTTGGGTGATCATGCCCTCAAGGCCGTGGCCTTCGATTTCGTAGCTGGTTTGGCTACGAACTACGGCCTCAACTTCGCGGTATTTGCCGCGACCACGCTTGATCGAGTTAACAATACGCAGGTGGTTTTGGCCGTAGCCGGCAACCTTACCGGTGCGCTGTTTAACGTCCAGCGGGGTGAGCAGCATTTCGGAAATGTGCCCTTGGGTGGATTTCATATTGCTCACGTTGGTGAGCAACTTGTCTACAATAGCTCTGTTCTGAGAAGGCATGAGTTAGTTTTTCCTTTCCTTGAAATTTAAATTAAGACTGCGCGGATTCGGCTTTATGCACCATAACTTCAACGGCGATCAGGTCATCGGCCACGCCGTCTTCCATCGCCATGGCAATTACGCGGTCAGAGGCTTGGGCTACTTTGATCAATTTGCCACCGGTGTTGAAGCCAAGCATATCGCCAAAGGCCACGGTGCCGCCGAGCTTGGCGATAGCGCCGCCGCCGGGCAGGGCCACTTCGGCAATTTCGTTAGCGGCGGTCGTGGTGTTTTGCAGGATGCCGATACCTTTATCGGTGGCAGCGGACACCACGGCCACGTGCTCACGCGAAGAGCCGGGCTTTACCACGAGCCCGCGGGCGCAGGCGGCGGCAACTTTGAAAGACAGGAGACGTTTTGGAGAGGTAGTACCCATGGACATATTTTGTTCCCTTTCGGTTTTGGTAAAATGTTAAACGAGCGAGTTATATTCTTCGGCCAGTTTTTTGTTGGCCGGGTCAGCGAGCACCATGGAGATACCGCCGCGCAGGCTTTTTACTTTGCCTTCTTTTACGAGGCCTTCAGCGAGCTTAATGATTTGGTCTTGAGCGTCGCTATCGCCTTCGCCGCCCTCGCCACCTTCGCCGCCTTCAGAAAGTTTTTTGTCTTTCAAAACAGGCTGGGCGAGCTCAGCGAACTTGGCGAAGTCGTCAGCCATAAAGGGGGCGCGCTGGGCTTCAACAACTTTTTTCTCCGAGAGCATTCGGTCGAACTTGCTCGTTTTCTCGGCCATCTTTACAGCCTTGTCGGCTTCAGCTTCTTTGGCTTTGTAGGCGTCGATCTCTTTTTGGGCGTCGGAGAGCTGCTGTTTCATTTGGCCCATTTGCTCGGGCATGCCGCCCATTTGGGCGAGCTTAGCTTCCAGTTCGGCGATCTTAGCAAGCGCTTGTTCTAGGTTCATACCGGTAACTCCTTTTTCGTTTTCGCTCAATTGTACAACCGGCTCCATCCCTTTAATGAAAGGCCGATTGGTAAGCCCCGCACCGAGCAGTACGGGGCCGAAATCTTTCCCGGTTTCGTTGTCCTTGTAGCGCAGCGTAAAATCCGCGGAGACGTAACGAAACTCTTTCTTAGAAACTTTCTCGGCGCCCGGCTCGGTCCAATCGACTTCGGCAAAAAGGCCGTACTCGTTTGCGTTTTCGAGCGGCTGCACTTCCAGCCCTTTAAACCACGCGGCGGCCTCGGCCTCCGAGTCGTGCTTATAGTCGAGCATGATATCGATGCCGCGGGTGTTGTCGTTGAAGTTTTTTACAAACCCGTCGAGGTGCTCTTTGGTGATATTAAAATTACCGTCGGGGTGCCGGAATTTTCCCGTGCGCATAACCTGAATGCGCTTAGGCGGGGCGACCGCGCCGGCTTCAAGTTCCGAGAGCTTTATCTCCGAAGGGAGAAAGCGTAATTTTTTCAGCATATTTAGGAATGGTGGGGGCAGCTCGGGTAGGTCGTCAAGTAATTTTCCGAAAACTGGATAGTTTCTTCAATCGCCTTGGTGGAGGGTTTTAGCTTTTCGATCTCCCGGCCCCCAAGCTTTCCTTTTAGAATGGGCCGAATATAGCTCTTACAGTTCCAGTGTAAGGGCGGCGTGTAGCGAAACATTTCTGGGTCGTCTTTAGCAAACACGGTACCGTTAAGGTCTTGGCAAACCTCGGTAACGGGATCGCCGTTTACGAATTCGAAGGCGTCTACTTGCTCTAAAACTTCGGGCTCGAAAAAAAAAGCATTTCGCGCTTCGTTAACCGTCTTCGAAGCGAGCAACCCGGCGCCGCCCGTTACGGCCTGCCCATCTATATACTCCGCCGCGGCTTCGCGCAGGTCCGCGCCCACAAGGTCAAGGTCGTCCGTTGTGTCGTAAGAGTCGGTGTACTGGTAGAAAAGATTTTTTTGCAGGTCTTGGAGCTGCGTTCCCACCAAGAGCTCAGCTTGTTTCCTGATAAACTTTTGCGTCGATCGTGGCAGCTTTTCTAAAAGCGTCGTGGCCGCGAACTGGGTCGAGTCGAGCTCTTCCACCAGCCGGATGCGCTCGGCCTTGGGCACTTCTTTGCGGGCTTTTTGCAGGGCCTCAAAAGCGATCTCTGCCAGGGCCTCGGTAATCCGCTGCTGGTAGGCCATCTCGCCCGGCCAAGGTACATCCTTGATCGCACGCAAACGCTCCGAAGGAGAGAGCCCCCGCGCTCGCCCTATAATTTTAGCGATTATCGCGTCTCCAATAGAGGAGAGCTCCACGAGCATCACTTCTTTTAGGATAGACGCTGACTCTTTAATGAGCGAGCGCGGGGTATTTTTAGCCATATAGTTTTTTTCTAACCCGCTCGGAGAGAGTGCCTTGGGCGGGCGGGCCGCCGAAGCCCCCACCACCGAAGGCAGGCGGGGCGGGTTTGCGCTGGCCGATCAAAGACGCTTTGGGCAGGTTGTGGCGCCGCCGCATCGTCTCTTCTAGCTGGTCGTCCGGCACGATAACCCCGCCGTCAATGTAGAGCTTAATGATCTCGGCGAGCTCTTTGCCGGCTTTATCCGATATGCCCCCGTGCTTTAGCTTGGGGTAGTCGGAGCGCGGGCCCCGGTTCATCTTTACGAGCTCGGGGATTAGGTGGCGGTTAAATACGCCCACCACCTCATCGGCGATATGGGTTATGCCCGATAGAAAGAAGTCGGAGAGATCATTGGATAGCGCATAGGCCCCCGTGCCGCTCATGCCCAGCTCTAAGAAGTTCGCCAGGAAAGCCTTGCTCATCCGGGCATCTTCTTTGTCGATAGAGGCTTCGACTTTATCGGGCTCGTACTTGTTTCCGTTTAGCTCTAGCTCGTACCCGTGGGGGATAGTTAGATAGTTAGACTGGCCCGAGGTGTATACCTCCAGGGCCTCCAGCACGTAGTTAAATTGCTCATCGTTTTGCGAGCCTTGAGCAAATTTTAAAATTGGTGTTGGAACGGCGAACTTTTCAATGCCGATGCCGTTTAGTTTTAGGTACAGGTTTTTTCTAAAGTAGTTTCCGTAGCAGGCGCGAAGCCAGGATACGCCCTCGTGGTTTGCCCCCTCCATATCCAGAGAGAAAAGCATGAGGTAGCAAATCGGTATCTCTACGTGCGCACGCAAATCCCCGTCGGCCAGTTGCGTGATCGATTTTAATTTTTTTGTTTCATTGTCAAAGTTCCACCGCTCAATAGTTTTTGCAGAGATCAAGTCTAGCGACTCGATACCGTGGAAGGTGCCAAACTTGGGGTGGTTGTAGACGGTCTTAAAAGTTTTTTCCAAAACGGCGTGCCCAAAATCAACGCAGGTAAGGGCCTCGTTTACGGTCTTAGCAAAGGGCTTTTCACAGTCTTTAAAAAGAATGTGGTTAACGAGCTCAGCGTCGGCGATATCCTCAGGGCTATCAGAGGCCGGCTCAATTTCCCACTTAGCCGCCACGATCGGATTTTTAACGGCGCGCAATAGCATTTTGGCCTGGGGGTCGGAGCGGCGAAATTTATCGAACTCTTTTGCGAGCTTATGCCCTTTGAGCTTGTCGAGGTACTCTTCGGAAAAATAGCCCGCGTATACTTCGGTTCCAACGGAGCCAATTTTCACGGTCTTCTTTGGTGCCGTGTCAAAGGGGATGGGGGCAGCAGGAGCACCAAGCCCGATGGCGTTCAACAATCGCTTTACCATGCCTCTGCTCCCCTTAATCCTGAAGTAATTGAACTAATTCTGTTAGGGATATGCTCTTTTGTAAAGGCCGAACTGGCGTTAGACCTTAGGCGGTTTAAGGCTTGGCTGGCCGTGTCCACCCGGTCACGGAACTTGGCTGTGGGAAAACCCACGATCTCTTCTACGTGGTCGCCGATCCAAGGGGCTATGCTCGGGTCGGGGTAGTACACGTTACCCGCTTCATAGTCGGGCGCAACCGATAGCAGCCTAGAATCTTTAGACCCTTGGGGCTCGACCGCCACGATGCCCGAAAGTTTTTCTTTTAAAAGCGATATCACCGCGGGCCCGTTTGCTTTATCCTCGATCAATTTTAAGTAGGCTTTTGGGTGTTTGGCCGAAAGCGCTAGAATAGCGTTGATCGTCCCCACGATATCCATGCGCCCGCGCACCTCATCGATTAAATATTTGTTCGCGGCCACGCGCCCCCATACCTGCCCCACCACGTAGTCGGAGTTTTTGGCGTCCTTAAAAGTTAAATCCCAAGACTGGATTATTTCGTCAAAGCGGTCAGGCGCCTTGGTGTAGTAGCGGAGCCAGTTGCGCTTTATGGTGGCGCCTTCAGTCGCCGAAGGCCGCTGCTGATAGAGGGCGTTGAACACTCGCGAGCCCACGCTAGCCCTTAGTTTTTTTAGCCTTTCGGCGGAATACTTTTCCGGCCACAGGGCTTCGCCCTCCCGCCGCGGGTCTTGTGGGTGCGCTTCTTTGGCCTCATATATCGCGGGCAGGTTTAGCACGACCCACTGGTCGGCGTCCGGGTCGCTCTTGGCGAGCTCTAGCAGCCGGCCCGCCAGGTCGTCTTCGTGCCAGCGCGTGAGGATGATTAGGATTTTGCCGTCTTTTTCTAGCCGCGTGTAGAGCGTTGAGGTGTACCACTCCCAAAGTTTTTCACGGTAAGTTTCAGAGTCGGCTTCCTCTTGGTTTTTAATCGGGTCGTCAATTAGCAGCCACTCGCCACCCATGCCCGTGATACCGCCACCAACGCCGGCGCTCCGGTAGGTTCCGCCGTGCTCCACGATCTCGAATATGTCCGAGTTTCTAAGCCAAGAGCCGGCGGCCCCGGTGCGCACGGTGTCGCCCGACAGCTTGGTGTCTGGAAAAAGCTCAGCGTACTCAGGCGAATCGATAATCCGCTGCACGTCACGGTTCATCCGGGAGGCGAGATCGGCGGAGTAGCTCGTGCCTATGATCGAGGTTTTAGGGTAGCGGCCAAACAGGTAGGCGGGCAGGCGCCTGGAGGTGAGCTCCGATTTACCGTGCCTTGGAGGCTCGAAAATCATTAGCCGCGGGATTTTACCGGCGACAAAATTATTTAGATACTGGCACGTTAAGCGGTGGTGCCAGCTCACCTCATAGTCGGATTTAGTGTAGGTGGTAAAGCTGAGCAGCCCTGAGCGCGCACGGGCGAGCTTGTCGGCGCGCCGTAGCTCGTACTCTTTTAGCTCTATATCCAAGGCGCCCATGCATTCTTCTACTCTTCGGGATTGGTCTTTTTGACGGTCAAAACCTTGGCCCTAAAATGGACCACGCTAGGGGTTTGCGTAACCTTGGTAACGATCTCGCGCACGCCCGCGGCGAGCGCCGCGGTGTCGGCAGCCGAAAGGGCCAAAGTAAATTTACCCTTGTTTGTGGTCTGGTTGCCGTCGGCAGTATGCACCGAGTTGGCTAGGGTCAAAAAAGTGCCATCGGTTTTTTTAATTTTTGTTTCAAAGCTCGCGCCCGTTAGGTCGTGGAACTCGCCCACGCCCGACTTTGCATAAAGTGTAAGGGTCGCGGTATCGCCTTGGGTTACGTTAATCATTTTCTCCCCCGATCAAGGTAGCTTCTAAACTCTGGCCTGTTAGAACGGCGTCGCTGAGCACGTTGGTTACGACCGCCCGCGTGCCGAGCTTGGCCACACTCTCAATGGTGTAGGAGACGCCACTAGCCACGTTGGCTTCGCCCGGGTCTGTGGACACCAGCGTGCCAGTCTTGGTGGCGCCGTCAAAGGTAATCCCGCTCTTTACGTTGGCCTCGGCGGGCAAGTTGAGCGTGCCCGTGGTGGCGTCCACCGCGGTGCCTTGGCGCACGTTTGCAGCGCTCGGGATAGCAGCCGTGCCCGTCTTGGCCACGCCGTTGATCGTGTAGGCTGTGGCCGATCTCACGTTGGCCTCGCCCGGGTCGCTAGAGTCGGTGGGGTCGAGCGTGCCCGTAATCGACACATAGCTAGAGCGGCTCGACCCGTTTAGGTTTAAGCCGCTAGAGGTAGGGTCGATCGTTTCATCCCAGATAATAAATTCATTGGTGTAGTAGTCACCAAACTGAATGCCCCTGTGGCCCACGCCCAGCATGATCGAGCTTTGGATAAAATCTTTTGAGTCGGTCGCCCACGCCCGCGAGGGTGTGGCTTGGTAAAAGAGCGTGCCGTCGATGTAGAACTTGAAGGCGTTGGTGCCGGTGGTGCCATCCCACACGATGCAAAAATCGTAGTACTGCCCGCTCGTGGGCGACCACGCGCCCATGTTTGTGTTGGCGGTTAGGATTACCTGGCCCCGCGTATTGTTGGCCGTTACTAAAAGGTTGCCAGAGGTGTTGTGGTAAATTTGGATGCCGAGCGATAGGAGGTTGGCCAAAAAGCTCGGGCCCGCGATCGAGATAATCGATTGGTTTTGCGAGGGCGTGCCGGAATACCTAGGCGCGAACCGATGCAGAATTGACTGCGCCTGGTTTTTTGAGCAGTTGTCAAAGCCCGGAAAATTGTGCCCGCGGATAGCGGTTTGGCCCGTATCATAGTTTATCGCCTGGCCGCCGATCGCGCCGGCATCGGTCACCAGGGCGGGGATAGTCGTGGCAGGCGCGTAGGTAACCGCGGCTTTGCCACCGCCGGAGTGTTTGTAGGCCGTGAGCGCCGAGCCTCTTAGGACAAACTTTGTAGCCATCTAATCCTCGCCCAGTTTCTCGCGCTCGCGGCGCAGGTTTTCTAGTTCCTCGCGGCGCTGGGCGGGGGTAAGGGCCAGGAAAGATTGCACGTGGTTAGATTGGATCGGCCCGCCGTTCGAACCGGTGAGCTCCACCTTAGATCCCACGGGCCCGATCGTGCGATCGAGCAGGCGGTTTAGAATCTCGAAGCTCACTTCGTTTTTGCGGCGGCCCATGCCCATGCCGTCTTCAATCACCTTGGCGATCCACCTCACCATGGCGCGCTCTTTGGTGTTCCGGGCAACGCGCTTTAGGTCGCGCACGCTGTAGTCGAGCAGCATGGTGATAATGGTGTGGAGCTCTTCAGTGGTGAGCTTTCGAAGCGCTCGTTTCATCGGGTCGTGGGCGCGACCGCCCTCGCGGTTTCCATCCCACTCAGCGCCCGGTTTAAAACGGCGCGGGGGTTTGCCGTACCCGACTTTGTAATCGCCTTTTTTTGGTTTCATAAAATAAAGCCGCCCTTAACTTTTTATCGTGAGGGCGGCTTTACTTTTTTGCAAGAGTTTGCTTTAGATTGTAGGGACGAATTTAGCGGCGCCGTGTAAGCGCTTCAGTCGGCCCGTTCCATATCCGGCTCATAAGCCTGCACACCGAATTTCTTTTTAAGCTCTTCCCCCAGCTTGCAGCACGGGCACGCCGTTCGCTTAGGGATTATTTGCTTTTTGGGCGTAACCACCCACTCCTTGATAACCCCGGTATCTCCGCAGGGCGCACAGGCGAACTGGTCTTTAAAAAAGAAACTGGCTTGGTGCATTGCTTTAGTTCCACCATGCGGTGGGCGGATATGTCAACGGGCTTTAGCTTTGCAAGAGAGCATGGCGCGCATAGCTTCGGGCAGGTCAGCGTACAAGTACGACTTTTTGGTCGTGGTTTTTAACGAACGGATACGCGTTTCCGTAAGCAATGGGCCGGGAACAAGGTGTATTAGCATGCCCCTGTAGGTCCAAGTCTCTCTGCAATTAAGAATGTCGTTTATAGCGCAGCTTAGCACTATCTCATTTTCCCCCTCTAAAGCCTCAATCAATTTATCAGAAAGGTAATCCTCGATCTCTTGGGTGTTGAGCAGGCGGATTTTTGAAGCTTGGTTTTCCACCACTTCGCATTCGACAAAATCACCGTTATCTAGATAGAGAGGCTTACCACTTACACTGGTTCCGAAAAGGCCGCCCCATTTTCCACCGTTGAGCAAATGGCCAAAAGCCGGATCGTTATTTATGTAAATGCCACCGACCCCATCCAAGGACGCTATGCCCTCCTGAGAAAGGAAGTCGAACCAGCGTATGGTGCCCCGCGCTTTCATTTTGAGCCTTTCTTCTTTTCATACATCCGGGCTTGGGCCCAAATTAATTTGTCGGTTAAACCCGGCGGCACTTCGAACCCGAGCCGTGGCAGGGCCCCGAGGCCCCGCAGTATGGCGTCTATTTCGTCGATGCTTAAGCGAACCTGGTTAGCAGTTTTCCGGTTTTGCATTTTTGACCTTTCGTATGCGCTCGCGCTCTTCCACGTACTTAAGGGCCACGCGCAACTGGTGGGCTATGTCCTTAGCGTCGGGGATTTCAGTGCTGCCGATTTTGTTTAAGTAGTCCATAGCCACCATGGCGCGGAGGCACGCCTTTTCGAGCTTCACTAAATCGAACCCGCATTCGATCTCACGGAATTTCTCCTCGATCAAGTCGGGCCAGGTTCTTTTGCGCAGAACGTTTGCGCGGTCGCGGAGGTTGCGGTCCACCATGCAATCGAACCGCACCGTGCGCCTCAAGGGGTAGTGTTTCATTTATTCCCGGCCCTCCGCTTTGGCGATGGCCGCCTTCGCTTGGGTGATTTCGTAAAGGGGTGTTTCTGGCCCCGCATATCGGTGGAGCGCGGCAGTCACTAGCTTCAACGCCTCTAGCATCTCCGGCGCGGCGGCGATGAGTCGGGCGTCTTCTTCACGCTCAATCATGCGCGCCAGGCTTTTGTTAGTCGTAACGCTCCAAGTTTTTGAGTCGGGGTATTTAAATGCCAACCAAGGCCCCGGTGTGTGCTGCTTGCTCATAACTACACCAACCCCACGCGGCGGGCTTTGGCGCTCTCGAGGGCAGCGCGTTTGCGGTCACGGGCGCCCTTCCACCAGCCAAAAACAATCACGGCTGAGCAAACCACCATAAAAATTGGGATGCAAAAAAGCACGATAAAGCCGAGGCCAATTAGTACACCTAGCATATTTTTACTCCTGTATTTGGCGCACGGCTTCGAAGTATTCGAACCAGTTTATGAGCCCCATTTTTAGGGCAACCGCCGGGTTCAAAATTTTAAGCTCGGTGCTGTCCATACATAAATAGTAACGCAGTGTACCAAATTAGTCAACGGGTAATTGACCCGATATAACGCCTGGCAAAAAACTTAGGCGTTTCGAACCGGAGACATGGCCCAAAAGGGGCTGTGGTAGCCACTTTTAGAACATAACATATTTCATAACATAAACAGAAATTGTCTATAGATATCAATAGGATGTAACTTTAAAACTACACCCCAGGAGGGCCTAAAACTTAGACCAGGCACACGTAAAACGGTGGGCACAGACTTTGAGCTCTTGGCGCACCCCGGCCTTGGTGAGCCCGGCGCAGTCGGCGCGGTAAGAAGCCACCAGCATGGTGGCCTCAAACAGGCCGTAGAGGGCCAGGGCGCCGGCTATAAAGCCGTAAGCAAAGGCGACTTTCACTCCCCCACCTCCAAGTAGTATGTGGCTACTGCCTGGCGAGCGTGCTTTATGAGCGCGATCGGGTCCGTGCTTTTCGGCATATTCCCAATGGCTTCCAAAGCCTCCGCCAGCCGCTCGGCCCGCAAAGCTTCGGAGGTGAGACACCTCCGGGCAACCTCATCTGGTGGAACACTGTCGCCAACAAAGGCGAATTTCTCCGCCTCTTTCTCAATCCGCTGCTGCACGCTTTCAGGTAGCTTGCTCACTTGATCACCTCCGAGTGGTATGCGGCGAGAGCATTTCGTGCTTCGTGGGCGGCCTCCAGCCAATCAATAGAATCGGTGCCAATGTACTTCAGCGCCTCCACCAGCCTCTGGCAGCGCTCGGCCCAGGCTGTGGCGCCATCTTTGAATGCAGCCAGCAAACACTCGCGCTCATAGTCGTGTGGACAATCCCCCGTAAGGCAGGCGTGAAGCCAGTCGTGTTCTTTGAGGAATGCGGTATCCGCCTCTTTCTCAATCCGCTGCTGCACGCTTTTAGGTAGCTTAGTCACTGGGGGCCCCCACTAGTGGCCAGTCGCCGTTGGCTTTCACGGCGGCGATAATTCGGCATTTCCGGCAATCGGGGGAGTGAACCCGAACCCCTTTCCCAGGAGTGGCAACCCCAATGTATGTATTGCAATTCCGCTTCATTAAATCACGCGCCAGGATCTCCATGCTCGCCTTGGTAGAGTTTCGACCTTCCCGGTAAACTTGATCTAAGGCGGGCTCTTCGCCATGCCACGGATACTCGTTTTTGACCGTGCGCTCAGTGGTTTTATCGAACTGGTTCATTTTTCCTCCGGCGCAGCCTTAAAGAGCTTGGCCGCCTCAAAAGGGTCGTTGTTGGCAGCGGCAAGAGCGGGAAACATTTTTCGCATGCACTTTTCTGAGCAGTAGGGCACTTCTAGATTTTTATCTTTTACGTGAGAGAGCCACCCGTGCGGGGCAAACCCCGCGCTGGGAGACTGCCCATCTTTTCCACATACACAGCATTTAACTTTGATCATTTTTCCTCCGGGGCGGGGTTGGCGGCGAGGATATAATTAGCAAAGCGGCATGTTTCGCTTAGATCGCCGCCCGGCCCCGTGGCGTTGGTTTCGCGCCAAATTATAAATTTAAGTGCCTGTCGGATCATATGCTCCCGCTTCAAGGCGGCGTCTAGCTCGGCACGCAGTACTTCTAGCGCTTCTATGTAGCTCATTTTTGCACCTCCGACGCGGAGTGGGCAGCACGGCCCGTTGAATGGACCGCATCCATATACGTAGTGGTAATTTTCCCGGTGCTCGTGGTCACTGGGGCCATGGCGGAGCCCCGGCAGTCTGTATAGTACACCGAGCGGCCATCATAAAAGCGGTACACCTTGCACCCGTCGTGCTCAAACAGCAGGTTCAAATTGAGCTCAGGATTATTTGTCGCCGTGGTAGACACCGGTTTATTTAAGCAGCCGGCCAGCAGCAGGGCGGCGAAAATTAGGTAATTCATTTTTGCACCTCAAAAGGTTTGTGGAACATTTTTAGCTCTCTCCTCCTGGCCATGTCTTCCAGGTCGCGGCGGTCGAGCTCTTTTCTCAAGGCCCTATTTTCGGCCCTCAAGTTTTCCAGCTCTTCAGCGGGGACGTACTCGGTTAAATCCTCAAACCTTTTATCTAAATAAAAAATATGTGAGGGGCCTTTTGGGTTTAGGTAAATCGAAACGCTCACAAGCTCTCCCCCATTAGCCTGGCCCACTCTCTTTCTTCGCGGGTCTTTTTATCGTGGCACTTTTTGCAAAGGCCTTGCAGGTTCTTAGAGGGCGTAAATAGCCTTTCAAAGTACCCGCCGTCAAGGTCGCCAACGGCCTCTATATGATCCACGTAAACTTTTGGGCAGCGGCGGCTCTTGTCGAACGGGCCGCCCCGGTGGGCGGAGCTCTCACAGTACTGGTAGCCGTCCGGGCCCGTGCATCTGGCTATAACCAGCTTTTTGGGGTGGCTCCAATGCCACACCATGCGGGTAGCGGCGCGGAGCTTTTTTACGTCTTTGGCGCTTAAGCCGTCTATTTTTGGCTCTTTTGGCTTTTTGGCCTTTTGGCGCGCTATTTTTGGTTTTTTGCTCACATAACCCCCGCCGGCCCTAATCGGCCTCTTTTTCCAGTTCTTCGGCCAAAACGACCACGTTTCTGGACAATTTAACTAGCTCCGAGCACTCGGTAGGTAGTTTTCCCTTAATTCTAAAATAGGCCAAAACCAAATTACCGGACACCAAAGCGGTAAGCTGGGCTCGTTCTTTTTCGCTGAAAATCGATTTTTTGCTCATTTTCTCTCTCCGTTTTTCTATTTTTTTGGCCCGTTACTCAACTCACAGGGTAACAGCCGTTTTGGGGGCAACAATTATCCCCCTTTAATATTAAATACTTAGCCCATTTGTTACTCTGTTGCCTGAAAAACCGCGTTTTCCTATAAGTATACAAATATATAGTGTAGTATTATACTATACTATGCTAATATTCTTACCGTACCCTTATATAGTAGTAAGGGTAACAAGGGTAACAAAGGTAACAACGCCGAAAACAAAGGGCTTTTTTTCTGTTACCCTTAAAAATTTAGGGGTTACAGGGGTTACACCCGTTTTCCGCTTTTAGTCCATATTTTCCTTAAACGCCCCCCTTCCACCCTTGCGGTCTTTTTCTCATAGCCGAGCATCCTTAAGGCTTTAGCGACACGCTTTTGCCCAGCTATATCGTCTTTGAGCACGCCCGCCAGAGGGCCCATGTCGTGGAAAAGCTCGCTCATACAAAAGCGCTCAGGCGAAAAGGTGCGTTCCGCCACCGGCAACTTTTCCAAGGCGGTGAATTTATTTTCTAAGAGCTCAATTAGGGTGTCGCTCTCCATGCGCTTTTTCTGCTCATCGACTGCGATGCCGGCGGCGCTTTTATCTTCCAGGTACAGGGGCTCGCCCAGCTCCCACTCCAGCTTGGCCTCGGCAAAGAGCTGGTCGCGTTCCTTTAAAATGCTTTTAAAGTCGTACTCACCCACGGATACCGGCCAGTAGCGGCGGTTGCCTGTTTCGTCTTTTAAGAACTCATCGTTATTTGTGGTGCCAATGAAAACGCACTGGCGTGGAAAATCCTCGGGCAGCTTTCCGTAGGGCACGCGGATTTTATCCGTGGTGCGGGAGATGAATTCTTTTAAGCTATCAACGTCGGCTTTCCTCATGCCGGAGAGCTCGCCCAGCTCGATAATCCAATGAGCTTGCAGCGAGAGCACGGCGTCTTTATCTTTTATGTTAATGTGCGCGTCGCTAAACCACTTGTCGCCCGCCAGGTGGCGCACGGCTGTGGATTTTCCTTTCCCTTGGCCGCCTTCCAAAATCAAAACCTGGTCGAATTTACGGCCCGGCTCCATAACCCGCGCTACCATGGCCACCATAACTTTGCGGCTGACCGCCGAGAGGTAGGGCTCAGGCGCCGAGGCGTTCAAGTGTCGCTTTAACCAAGTGGAGATCCGCGGCACCCCATCCCACTTCAGGGCATTTAAATAATCCCTCACCGGGTGGAATTTATTTTCATAAGAGATCGTAGCCACAGCCTCGGCGATCATATTCGTATTGGGCTCAATGCGGTAGAAGTCGGCAAACCACTTTTTGATTTGCAAAAGGTCAATATCCCTAACCGCGTGGTGTTCTAAGACGGCGCCCTCTTTCCAGGGCAGGGGGCGGGGGCCGTAAAGATTAGCGCCCGAGAACTCGTTGTATTTAAATACATCCTGGCCCACGGCATTGGAGAGAATCAAAAACACGTTAGAGAAAGTCGCTTTGGGCTTAGATCCACTTTGCGGGCTCGTGCGCTCAATTTGTGTTTTCCAATCGTCCACCAAAGCCGCATCCGCATTCACAGCGGCGAGCTCCTCGGGGCTAAGGGTGCTTACCTCCACCTCGCAGTCGAAGGCCGCCGCGGCATCGGCTTCTTTTCTGGCTTTTTGCAAAGTGTATTTTTGCACCCACTCCGCAGCCCTTTTCCTCGAATTGGTTTTTGCGTGATCGTAGGCCGCTCCGCCCAAATAGTTTTCCGGGTCCGTGAGCACGCTCAAAATTTCGTTATCGGAAAAGCCTGCCTTGACCATGGCGAGGGATGCCGAGAACAACGCGGCGCTTCTATCCTCGCAATCTTTTCCGTCGGTTATTAGCGAGTAAATGCGGTCCGAGAGCTCGGAGCTCAAAAGGTCCACCTCAACGGGGGCGAACCCCTCCCCCACGATCGTTTTTGGGGCCCCAGGCCGCCCCTGGGTGCCGTTTTCCCCCTCAAGTACGGCCCCCAGGTCTACCAAAGGCTCTTCGCCCGTCCTGGCCCATTTGTAAAGCCCACCCGTGTCGGGGTGCGTCGAGGGTGGTAAAACAACCTGCTGGCCCTCCTGCATAAAGGCGATCTCCCAAGCGGGCCGGAGCCTCCAGCCGGCGGCTAGGTCCTGGGCGCTAAGCTCGGCCTGCTCTTTTTTGGAAGGCTTGGTGGCGCTGGGCATTTTGACCTTTACGTTAACTGGGCTTTGCGCGAGGCGCTTGGGCGCGCACGGGCTACTTGTCAAAACATAAATGTGCCTTGACCCGTTGCCGCGGCCCGAGAGCACGATCGGGGCTGAATCAATCCACGAGCCACCAAAGAGGGATTTTAATTTCTGCTGCATCTCGAAAGTGTGCTTTTGCTCGCCGCTCTTTACGTCGCAGTCGATCACGGCCAAGTATCCGTTTTTGATTTTCGAAGCGCGGCCAAGTCGAACGCCCACGTTCATACCGGGGCGGTACTGTTTCAAAAGCTCATCCCACGTAGCGCGTGGACCCGATGTCCACCCGGAGTTAACCGGCGCTTTTGATTTTGGTTTAATCCAATGGATCGCGAAGCCCCGATCAAAGAGGGCTTTGGTTTCGTTTAGCATTTCTTACCTTCTAGTTTTGGTGGAAGTGGTCGAGGATATTATTGAAAGAAATTTTCCCCTTAGATAGGGAAGAGATTTTTACCATGTTGCTAATCTTTGGCGTGCCACCGCGTTGCAACCAAAAATTTACCACGCGCCGTGTAACGCCCAAATCTTGTGCAAGGTTGTTTTTACCGTACGCATTGACCCAAACAGCGAACTTGCTGAGCTTTTTCAAAAACCCTCCGAGAAAAAAAATTAGTAAGGAAAAAAATTTACCCTGAAGCTTTACAAAAAGGCAAAGCTTAAAGTAGCTTTCCAAAACACCGAGCAGTCACGAATACTCACGCGAAAGTGCCAAAGTGCAATTTAGGTTCTACAAAGGTAAGTTCTACGCCCGCTGCTCTTTTGAAGAGCGCCACGTCCTCAAGAGCGCGGGCTTTCGTTTTGATGAGAGCAAAAAAGTTTTTTACACACCATCGTATTCCGTAGCGGCCCGCCTCCGCCCTTTAGTTGACGATCTAACGAAAAGAGAAATAGACCGTAAGATAATCCACCAAGAGCCGTGGGCGGAGCCGCTACCCTTTCCCCAAGCCGAAACTCCTAAGAGCTACCAAATTGATTCAGCTATTTTTTCCCTTTCAAGGAACCGCTCGTACCTCGGGCTCGACCCGGGATTGGGCAAAACTATCGTGGCCGTAATGGTGGCCAACGCCTTGGCGAAAAAAGCGCCGACGCTTTTTGTATACGTGTGCCCGCCGTTTCTTACCCGCAACGTGCAAGAGGAGTTTAAGCGGTGGAAAACTTTCGAGGCATCTGCACGGCGCTACAATTTTGAAGACCCAATCGAAGCCGATTTTTTAATCGTGCCCGACTCTCTAATCGCCCGCCCCGATCACAAAGAAGAGATCAACTGGCTTTTGGCCAAAGCCCGCGAAGCAGGTAAAAAAATAGTCTACTTTGTAGACGAGGCCCACCGTTTTAAAAACGGCGACACCGAGCGCACCAAAGCGCTTTTAGGCTTTTCACGTAAATCACCAAAAACTGGGCGCCTTCAGCACGTAAAAGGTTTTTTGTGTTCCGCCGATCGAATTATTTATATGAGCGGCACGCCGATGCCTAACAGGCCCATGGAGCTTTTTTCTATTCTCTCCCATTCGGCGCCAGAGACGATCGACTTTATGAGTCGTTTTGATTACGGCATAAAATACTGCGGCGGATACGATACCGGCTTCGGCTACGATTTTAACGGCGGCAGTGCCGAAGACGTGGCGCGCTTGGCGAAAAAAGTCTTTGGCAAATTTATGCTGCGACTGAAGAAAAACGTCTTAAAAGACCTGCCCGCGAAGTTAGAAGAAATGCTTGTGGTGGCCGAAGACATGCCCGCCCGCCTTGCGGCGCTCGATCGCGGTATTTTATCCAAGCTCTCGCCTGGCCAAGACGTATTAGAAGCGGCCATGCGCCAAATGGCCGAGGCCCGCGGAGAACTAAAAGAGGGTGACGAGCTCCATATGGCTACTTATCGCCGAATGCTGGGCCTAGCAAAAGTGCCCGCCGCCATTGAAGCCGCCAAAGCCAGTTTGGAAGAAAGCGAAGACGCGCTAATACTTTTTGCCTTCCACACCGAAGTAATTGAAAAGCTGCGCGAAGGGTTAAAGAAATTTAATCCTTTAGTTATTACCGGCGCCACGCCGATGGACGAGCGCCACAATATTGTAAAAGCCTTCCAGACCGAGCCCGCTCGCCGTCTCATTATCGCAAACTACCTCGCCGCTGGTGTGGGCTTAACGCTCACCAAAGCGCGGCGGGTTGATTTTTGTGAGTGGGATTGGGTGCCCGGGGTTAACGATCAGGCCAGCGACCGGGCCCACCGGATTGGCCAAACTGCCGACGTATACGTGCGCTATCTGGTTTTTGCTAATTCACTCGACAAACGGATTTTAGAGTCGAACTTAAGGAAGAGACAAATAATAAATAAACTGTAAGAAGGGAAAACGTACAATGAAACTATCTATTGTTTTTGAAGCCGATTCGATCGAGGCGCTCTTGGGAAAAGTTCGTAGCGCTGAGCAAACCATGTCTGCCGCTATCCGCCCCGAGGCACCCGCTGTAGAAACGCCCGCTGTAGAAACGCCCGCCGTAGAGGCACCTAAGCGGGGCCGCAAGCCCAAAGCCGCCG
>JALHRC010000011.1 GCA_022841645.1 Minisyncoccota bacterium | reverse complement strand
CCCAAGCATTATCCGGATTTACTGGGCGTAAAGGGTGCGTAGGCGGATAGATTAGTCAGGTGTTAAATCCTGGGGCTCAACCCCAGAACTGCATCTGAAACGGTTTATCTAGAATAAGTCAGAGGCAAGCAGAACTCACGGTGTAGGGGTGAAATCCGTTGATATCGTGGGGAATACCAAATGCGAAGGCAGCTTGCTGGGACTTTATTGACGCTAAGGCACGAAAGCGTGGGTAGCGAACGGGATTAGATACCCCGGTAGTCCACGCCCTAAACACTGTCTGTTGGCTATAGGGAGTATCGACCCTCTCTGTGGCGAAGCTAACGCGTTAAACAGACCGCCTGGGTAGTACGATCGCAAGATTAAAACTCAAAGGAATAGACGGGGGCTCGCACAAGCAGTGGATCATGTGGCTTAATTCGTCGATAAGCGAAAAACCTTACCAAGGCTAGAAACTATACTGCACGCTCTATGAAAGTAGAGAAGCCTTCGAGGGTGTATAGCAGGTGATGCATGGCCGTCGTCAGTTCGTGGCTTGAGCTGTTCCCTTAAGTGGGGAAACGAACGCAACCCTCGTTGCCTGTTACAAGTGTCAGGCGAGACTGCTCCCTCACGGGAGAGGAAGGTGAGGATGACGCCAGGTCAGCATGTCCCTTGATGCCTCGGGCTGCACTCGTGATACAATGGTTGGTACAACGGGACGCAATGTGGTAACACGGAGCAAATCCTTATAAAGCCAATCTCAGTTCGGATTGGGGTCTGCAACTCGACCCCATGAAGCCGGAATCGCTAGTAATCGTGGATCAGCATCGCCACGGTGAATACGTTCCCGAGCCTTGTACTCACAAATAAATGCGCCCGGTAGCGCATAGATCTAAGTGGTTTAAATCCACTCCTCTTATTCGTCGTAAGAGCGTAGTCAACGGTAGGTCCAAATCCGCGAGGGTTGGACTGAAGGACCGAGCGACAAAACACAGCCCTACACAAAAAGGCCGTATCGACCCATCGAAAAAGCGCGGTGAGGATGGGGAAGATACCAAGAAAAGCCGTAGTGGATGTGTGGAATAGAACTATGCGTAACCCGGGGAGATCTTGTAGGAGACTACAGATGTACCCACAAGAAGTCAGCTGCGTCGTAGTACTATACGTCAACTTAGTTGTATACTTAAGTACGCATGGGAAGGACAAAACCAACAGTAACGAAGGAGTATATTGTCGGTTTAACGGATGGTGAGGGATGTTTTCACGTAAACATGTGGAAATCATCGTCTTATAAAGCAGGGTACGGAATCCAAGTGCACTTTCATTTGAAAATGCAAGAACAGGATCGACCATTGCTTGAAAAAGTAAAGAATACGCTTGATTGCGGTGCTGTGTATTTCCAAAAAGAAGTGCGCACCAATCACTGTCAGTGTTATCGATACACCGTTAACTCCCATCGGGATATCTTGAACAAAATTATTCCATTTTTTCAGGCCCATCCACTCCAAAGTGTATCGAAACAAAAGAGCTTCAAAGCTTTTTGCGCGGTAGCTCGTCTTATTGAAAGGCAAGCTCATCTTACAAAAAGTGGGATTGAAAAAATTCGCGCTCTTAAATCGAACATGAATCAAAAAACTGTTGGACTCGCGTAGTGCGGGAAATCCGCTTGCTACGTGGGAACGTGAAGTCTGTAACTATCACATTCGCCCGTCAACTCAAGGGAGTCGGTAGTACCCGAAGTCCCACCTCGCGTGGGCCGACGGTAAGATCGATGACAGGGAGTAAGTCGTAACAAGGCACGGCTAGCGGAAGCTGGTCGTGGATTAATTCCAATTGGATACGTCACGCATGAGGGGTGACTCTCATGATAGATGGCTAATTGGTCGATATTCTGTGCCTCAATTGAGCATAGAATGGGACATGATACTCATTCTCTTTACTGGTATCAGACGCTTGGGAAAGACCAGGACCTTAGGATAAGACAAACGAGCGTGCGAAGACACTCATGGAGGTGGAGTTTTTAATGTAAGATGCAAACAGCGGGCGGCCCCTTTGGGGCCGCCCGCTGTTTGCATCGATGCGTCCCCTGCCGCTGCGTCCATTCCTCTGTGCTACAATTTTCACATTATTTACGATTGTTAGTTTGCTCCCATGTTACCCACTTCCGAGCAGCGCGCGTATGTTGAAGCGGAGCGTGCGCGCGGCCTCAGTCCCCTGGCCATTGCGGAGACGCTACGTAGTCATCACTATGCTGAACCGACAATCGCTGCCCTACTCCCTGAAGTAGCAGGAGTGGTGCCATCGCTACCGCCACCCCCACCAACTACCACCGTCGTGTGGCCAAGCTTTGTTACTCTCGTCGGCCAAGCAATTCGTAGGTGCGTCGCTCGCCTCGATGTGGTGGCGATTCTCCTTACGCTGTCAGTTATCATTTCAGCTCTGGCGTATGACAGCGACTTGAGTGAGCGTAGCGCTGGCTTGCAACTGGCGGGCAGCCTCGCCTTGCTATTTGTGACGTTGTTCTTTTACATCAGTATCTTCGCGGCGGTGCGCGCCTTCGTCATGCATGGGCAGGAAAGTCTTGAACAGAGTTTCTCGTGGATTTTAAGTCGCCGGTTTTTCTCGGTGTTGTGGGTCAGCTTACTTTCCACGCTCGTGATGGCGACCAGCTTTATTCTGCTTATCATCCCAGCTATGGTGGTAGCTGTGTACTTACTATTTTCACTCACGGTATTTGCCCGTGAGGATGTTCGGGGACTCGGGGCGCTCGTGCGTAGCACCCTCCTTGTACAGGGGAACTGGTGGCAGGTGTTGTGGCGCTATCTCGTAATGTGTCTCATGGTTATGGTGCCGGTCGGTATTCTCCAAGGTGTCACGAGTGCGCTGGTGTTGTCCGAGATTACCGTCGAGGTGACACAAGCTGCCTTAGGGTCGGTGGGTAGTCTACTGATTATGGCCTTTGTGGTGGTGATGTATGAGACACTGGTGGCGGTTCGCCCGAGCTTTGATGGTGCGGCGCATGGTGGTCTACGCCGCCTGTACGCCACTGCTGCGGCTTTTGGTTTAGTCGCGCTGCCGCTGATCATTATTTTGGGTGGAATTATTCTCTGGGCTGTACTGTCGGCTGGGCCTCAGTAGTGTGGGGAGTTATTACGTAGATGGAGTTCTTGTCTTTGTCTCACAGACACTGGTCTTGCTGATGTGGGACTGGGAAAGGCGATACCCTCCCCACTAGAGTTATTGGTCAATGCGAAATTGGTCAAACGGGCGGCCTTAGGGGGTTATTGTAGCGACTGCACTGACCAAGCTGCATCAAGTAGTCTGGACACACAGGGTTTTCATTCTGCAGATTAAGGCTCTCGGCGAGTAGCGTCACCATACCCCAAAAAATAAAAATCACTACAAACGCGGCGAGGCTGTAGGCGATCTGGGCTTTGGCGGCCTTCTGCCCGTCCTCGCTGTGACCTTCGATGACGAAGTAGCGGATGACATTCCAGACAAACACCAAAAAGGCCACACCAACAATGAAAGGGATAATGACTTGGGAAAAAAACTCGATGAAGGCGGTGAGGTATTGGAACAGAGTCATAGGTATAGCATCATGATACTACGTGGTGGCATACTTGCGTTGCTGCTATTGTACACAGTAGTGTTGGGTGAAAATATCAAGAAGCACGATAGCGTGCCATAATTAAGCTATATGGAAATCTTTCTTTTAGTGGGTGGACTCGTGGCATTTTTTCTCGCCTATGCCTCATTGCGCTCTCGCGTGGAGCGGCTAGAAGAGACGGTACGCGCACTCACACAACGAGCAACCGCCGCAGCTGCGGGCCCCTCTGGAGCGGTGGCTGAAACAGCCGCGGCAGCAGTGAGTCCGGAGCTTATGGCATATATTAAAGACCGGTTTGCCCGCGGAGCTACGCGTACCGAGGTTGAGGCGGCGCTTGTCGAACGGGGGTGGCCGGCGGCGGCAGTGGCGGCAGCGTTTAGTACGCTTTCTTCTGCCAGTCGGCAAATCGCATCGTTTGCGCCCCCACCGACCACCCCTGACGCACTCACACAATTTTTTGCTTGGCTACGCGAGGATTGGATTATGAAACTCGGTGCACTCCTTCTCCTTATTGCGCTGGGCTGGTTTACTACCTACGCCTTTATGAACAACTGGGTGGGACCAGCTGGGCGCATCATGATTGGCTACGGCATCGGTGCACTCTTTCTTTTACTCGGAGCGTGGCGCATTCGCCAGTATGTGCACCAAGGCGGTGTTCTTTTGGTGGTTGGTTCGACAGCGATACTTATGACAACTTTTGCCGCACGGGTCGCGTACGATATGTTTACGCCGACCTTGGCGCTGGCGATCATGTTTCTCGCGGTGGCAGTGGTGGCCACCTTTAGTGTGCAGCATAAGCGTCGCTCGCTTGCACTCGCCTCACTGCTTTTGGCGGCCGTAGCACCGCTTCTTACCGACGCACCAGCCCCCACCTACGTTGGCCTCTTTTCTTATCTACTCGTGGTGGTTGTGGGAACGGTAGGGGTAGTAGCTGCAACCGGGCATCGTCTCCTCCTGTTGGCAGCACTTATTGTCGTTTTCCTGTACAGCCTCCCCGTCTTTGGCAATCCCACCCATCCCGAAGCCCCCACGCTACTTCTCTTCGCCTTCGCCTTCGCGGCCATCTTCTTTGTACTCCATACGGCGGGGGTGGTGCGGACGGGGAGTGATGCGAAGGCCGATCTCCTCACTGCGGTGGGCAGTGGTCTCTTTGTTATGGTGTGGATTCTCGCTGTCGCACCACAGGAGTGGCAAAGCCTTCTTCTGTCGTCCTGGATGCTCGCGTTTCTGATGGGTTCGTTTTTGCTCTTCCGTGCGACCGGCATTCGCGAGGTGCTGTATGTCTACGCAGCGGTAGGAGTAGGGCTCCTCGGTGCCGCTACAGCGGTCGAGCTTTCTGGCCCGGCCCTCACCATTGCCTTTGCTCTCGAGGCCGCAGCCATTGTGATAGCCGCGTATGCGATTACTCGTACGGCAGGTGTTGCACAGCGAGCAGCACTTCTATTTGCCGTGCCCGTATTACTTTCGGTCGAGAGCCTTAGTTGGGATCCTTCGGCCGGTCTCTGGCATCAAGACTTCTTTGTCCTCCTCATCATGGCGATAGTGCTAGTGGGGGCCGGGGCCTTTTTCCTCGTAGGGCACGGTGAGGAGGCTGAGAAGACCGCACTACGTTCCCTCGGCGGTGTACTCGCCATCATCGGGTCGTTCTATATATATGTCCTAGTGTGGGAAATTGCCCATGCGGTCCTGCAGGACGACACAGCAGTGCTACTCTCCCTCCTTCTTTACACAGTGGTTGGTCTTACCGCCTACATCGGTGGACAAGCTTGCCACGTGCGTGCCATTAGTCTCTATGGTGGGACGCTCATCGCCTTTGTGGTGGTGCGACTGCTTGTTGTTGATATCTGGGATATGGGTGAGGCCGGTCGCATCATCACTTTTGGGTTGATTGGACTTATGCTCATGGGTGCCGCACTTCTGCACCGACGACAGCGCAGGTAATAGTTATTTATGGTGCTCACTACTTCAAGGTGTAGTTGGTTGCTACTTGGCGTATTATTTTTCTTGCTACCAGCGCCAACGGTAGCTTTTACTGTTGTCGACTGTGAACCGCAGTGCGCTTATACCACTGTCTTTACGTTACCCACGAGTTCCGCCGCCGTGCCGACGGTGATGGAAGTTTCTCTACCGCCCGAGCTCCTCTACGACGATCAAATGGCGCTCTGGGAAGCGGTAGCGGAGCGTTTTGTTCCCTTTATTACTACTCGGACGGGAATTCCGGTAAGCTTCACCGTGACCAACGCGGAAACGGGTACTCCACTCCCGGCACTTACTGATGCCGATGCAACTTCCTTCGCCCAATTTCCACTGCCTGAGAACATGCAAGGTGAGGTGACGCTGCGTGTGGTGGCAGAGCGCCCGGTGAGTGTTTCTGGGCTACGCCTTGCGCTCGACGCGCACGTAGCATTGCCTCGTACTGTTGGGGTGAGTGCGGTGGTGGGTGAGCGAAGTGAAATCCTGTTAGCTCCAATCTTGCCTGGCGGCAGTGCGGTTGCTTTTCCGCGCACCACGGCACAGGAATTTATCGTCACTTTGACCTACGCACAGCCCCTGCGCATCACCGAGCTGCGACTGGTAGAAGGCGATGCTGCGGATGCGGAGGTGCATACACGGACGTTGCGCTACCTCGCTCAGCCTGGCGCGAGCTACCACCTGTATAGCGGCGCTGACCGCCCAGTGCACATTAGTGTGGGGGAACGTGGTGATCTTGCTGGTGCAGAAAACATACGCCGACAGGTCCTTAAGGAAGGTCGGCAAAATGACGCCTACGTGCCAGCCGATCTTGATAGTGATGGGGTAGTCGATACGCTCGATAATTGCGTACAACGTTACAATCCAGATCAAGCTGACAGCGACAACAACGGACGCGGGGATGTCTGTGAAGATTACGACCGCGATGGCCACGAAGAGGCAATCGACAATTGCCCGACCGAACCAAATCGCGACCAGCGCGATACTGACAGTGATGGCATCGGCGACGCCTGTGACCCTGAAGAGAGCCGCTTTACCGAACAAAACGCTTGGATTCCGTGGGTAGGGATGGGCTTTGCCGCACTGGTACTCGTGATGGTGCTTGTGATTGCTTTGCGCAGCGAGCCGCAGAGAGTTGGTGATGAGTAGTCATTGGGTCATCTGAATTGTCGTGCACCACTCGGTGCCGTAGCTGGTACTGCGTTGGGCGCCCTATGACTACCTTTCTGTCATGATGGGTCTTTTAGTGTTTTCTTAAGAACAGTCGGTCAATGAGGCCCAGGGCGATCACTGTGCCTCCGGTAAGGTTAAATACAGCGTACGGGGTGAAGATGTTGCTAATGGTAATTATGCCAATCAGGAAAAGTGCTCCAATAAACGCAACTACCATAACTCTCGGGAGAGGTGAAAGAGTGATCCGAACAGCGAGTAGACCAGCGATTACCCCAAAGAGTCCGCCAGCAATGAGTGCTGTGTCGAAAACAGTGTACGTGCCGTCGGCGATGATATTTTTGTACCCAGCGGCTACAAAAATGAGTGAAAGAAACACGAGGCAGTGCCCTTGCAGGTACCAAAACAAGTGCCGCGGACGTTCGCCATGGACGCAGCGCTCGAGGTAGTCAAAGTAGAGCCACCACACGACAATAGTGATAAGAAGACCCAAAAACACGGCCTGTGGTAGTGAGGTGAGGGTACTCGCGCTTGTGCTTACGAGCGCGACGACCAACATACTCTCTCCGAGCACTAACATAAGAAAGAGCCCGAGGCGCTCTTGCAGGTGGTGAACATTTAAGAGACGCACGGTGTTACCCTTACCTTTGGTTAGTGGCGTCAGCATATCAAGCGCGAGCGCCGCTAGAGCAACGACGAAGTGGTAGGGTGGTGGAAGAAAACTCGACACGATCCATAAGCCACTGGCGATCGCTATCCCCGTAGCGATGTTGTAGGTTTTTGGAGCATGCTGTGGATCGAGTGCATAGAGCCGAAACAGCAAAGCCACTTGAATCAGGCGAACGCACCCGAGGGCGCTAAAGTAGACGAGGTAGTTTCCTAAAAATACATCAGCCATCGCAATACTCATGACAAATGCCCCGACCACTTTAAGTTGTACAGCAATTTGGTCAAAACGATCCTCGGTGAGTTGGAGGTTGCGGTTAACGGTAGTTGTCCATCAGGTAAAGAAAATAGTGTACGCAATAATGAAGATATTGAGAAAATCGCTCGGGCTGTGGTGGTATTTGGCAGCGAGGTAGGTGAGTTGTGCGACGAGTGCCACAATGGCTAGGTCGTAGAAAAGCTCAAGCCAGGTGGCACGTTTGAGAATGGTTTCCATGGGGTACGGTTAGGCAGAGGATAATGGGTAGGTGCACTGATTATTACTGAAAATTTGACACAATGGAAGTGCATACTAAGTGTAGTAGGTGGCTAACAATATGTTTCTCCGCTGGTCGGAATCGGGAAAATTGCTCGCCGCAATGTTCCCTCACGTTTTGTAAACATCAACGTGCCCTGTGCGAGCGGGAGAAATGTGAAGCAGTTCACATTTCTCAGCACACGCGCACAATAAAAGCCCGTGTGCGCGTTCTAGGGTTCGAACCTAGGACCTTTCGAGTATCAGTCGAATGCTCTACCAACTGAGCTAAACGCGCACACGGGCTTCTACAAACACTTTTGTGCCCCGCACTATAACAAATTTTATGAAAAATGTAACCCAGGCAGGGCGGAAAATAAGCTGGCAATGGGCGTGGGGATAAGTATTGACTTTTATATCTAAATATGCTACTATATAAATAGGTTGGATAGCTGATCAGGGGATCGGCTGAACGCTCATTCCAGGGAGGGAACGATGAGCAGAATTTTCTGGGGGGTGACTTTTTTGGCCGCCTTCGTGGTCGCCATCGCGGACCCCAACTATCCGCAGGAGCTCGCCATCGACCAGGCGTGGTGGGCTTTGCCGCTCCAGGTAGTGGCCGGACTGATAGCATTGGCCATTCTGCTGTACGCTGTCCTCTCACAGAGGAGCGAAAAGTAGAGTGGCCACAGATAACCGGGCAGCGCATCTCTGCGCTGCCCGGTTTCGACGTTTAGGGGTAGGGGATTATTCTTCGTCAGCGCTAATAGTGCTCACATCTAGCGCACCGGCGTTAGCAAAACTCGCTGCTTCAAGGGCGGTGGTCGCCCCGCGCAGCTCACCTGAAAGCAGATAAACAAATCCAGCAAATAATAGAAAGATACCCCAGGCAATAGCCGAGAAGTAGGGGACAGACTCGATTGAATGATCGTTTTTGGATTTTACAAATGAGGTTGGCATACAATATTTGATGAAGTGGCACCTTAAGTGTAACAAGTTGGGGAGCGCCTAGGGGCGGTTGTACACCACTTAGGAGTTATTGTATTTCCACCCACTTGGTCTATGATAGCCACAATCTATGGATACATTCAGGGACTACTTTAAAGGTAAGCGGGTAACGGTTATGCGGATTGGGCTGTTGGGTCGTGGGGTGGGGGACGCCGCCTATATGGCAGAGGCCGGGGCGGACATCCTCGTCGTCGATAGTGCCCCGCAGACCGTTATGCAACCGTCGATCGATGCTCTCTCTGCGTACCCGAACGTTCGCTTTAAATTTGGCCTCTACGATTTTGCTGATTTTAAAGATGCTGATCTTGTCCTTGTGGGAGCCGGGGCACCGCTTTTTGAACCTGTACTTATGGAGTGTCGTGCGGCCGGGGTGCGCCTTGTCCAAAGCGCCGCTCTATTTGCCGAGCTTTCCCACGTGCCAATAATTGGCGTCACCGGCACCCGGGGTAAGAGTACGGTCACCCACATGATTCACCACGGGCTCACTGAGGTCACCGGTGAGCCAGTGCTGCTTGGTGGTAACATCCGAGGCGTGTCTAACTTGCAGCTTTTAAAGGAAGTAAAGGACGGGTCGCTCGCGGTTATGGAGCTCGACTCATGGCAACTCCAAGGCTTCGGCTGGGCGGGCATCAGCCCACAGGTCGCCGTCTTTACAAACTTCATGGAAGATCATCTCAACTACTACCACACTGGTGGTCGTACCTACGAAGAGGCCATGGACGCTTATTTTGCTGACAAGGCAAATATTTTCCGCTACCAAGAAGAGAGCGGTACGTTTATCACTACTCCGGCAGTGTTCGCGCGCGCACAGGCATTTGCGGCCAGGGAGGGTATTACGATCGGACAAGAGGTGATACTCGCGGACGTGTCAGTGCTGCCTGAGGACATGATCCTGGCAGTCTCGGGTGCTCATAACCGTGAGAATGCCGCCCTGGCCTATGAGGCGCTCAAGGCCCTCGGACTTCCCGATGAAGAAATCTTTGAAGCGCTCACGACCTTCCCAGGAGTCTCCGGGCGGCTTCAGTATGTGGGCGCCACCGAAAATGGTGTACGAATCTATAATGACAACAACGCGACCACGCCCACGGCGACCATGGCCGGGATCGAGGCAGTGGCGGCCGGGCAGAATGTCATTTTAATTGCCGGTGGTTCGTATAAAGAGGTAGACCCGACACCGCTGCTACCACTTCTTGTGACGCACGTAAAGCAGTTGGTGCTGCTTCCTGGTACTGGCACCGACCGATTGACAGCGCAGCTTGATGTGGTGGGTAGTACGATCAATCGAACGAGTACCGTCAGTATGGGTGAGGCAGTCAAGGCCGCTCTTGCAGTTGCCCAGTCTGGCGACGTCCTGCTATTTTCACCAGGCTTCGCGTCGTTTGGATTATTCAAAAATGAGTATGAAAGGAGCGATGCGTTTATGGTGGAGGTAGGGAAGTATATTGTGTAACGCTTTATATGGAAATGGAAACAGCACAGCGCATTCATTTTATTGGCATTGGCGGGATCGGCATGTCGGCCCTGGCGCGGTTTTTTCTTCATGAGAAAAAGCAGGTGAGTGGGTCGGACCGAGCGCCGTCCGATATAACTGCTGCGCTCGAACGTGAAGGGGCGACGGTGTTTAAAGGGCACAATGCCGAGAACGTCACCCTTGAATGTGAAATGGTTATTTATACCGAGGCAGTCAATGAAAAGACTGAGGGGTATGTTGAGTTGGTCCGCGCCCGTGAGCAGGGTATAAAAACTATCAACTATTTCGAAGCGCTGGGCATGATCGCTAACGAGTACTACCTGATTGCGGTTGCGGGAGCGCACGGCAAGACCACGACTACCGCTATGATCATTGATATTCTGGAAACTGCGGGGCTGGATCCTACTGCAGTGGTCGGTTCCTTGCGCGCCAAAACCGGCAGTAATTTTCGAGCCGGGAAGAGCAAGTATGCGGTCGTCGAAGCTTGTGAGTTTAAGCGCGACTTTCTGCATCTCAAGCCCGATGTGCTTGTGATCACCAACATCGACTACGAGCACGTCGATTACTACAAAGACTTGGCTGACGTGCAAAGTGCCTTCCGATCTTTCGCAGAAAAAGTGCCGGAAGGTGGGTATGTGGTAGCCGAAACTGCACACCCGAATGTGGCGTCGGTGGTAGCAGCACTCTCGGCCACGGTGGTTGATTATGGTGAGCACCTTGATCCCAGTCTTCCACTTAAAGTACCAGGGCTTCATAACCGCATGAATGCGGCGGCAGCGAGCGCGGCGGCGAAGGTGGTCGGCATACCTTCCGAGGTGAGTGCCGCCGCGCTCGCTGCCTTCTCGGGCACCTGGCGTCGCTTTGAATACAAAGGCGACGTAAACGGGGCACCACTCTATGACGACTATGCTCACCATCCTACGGAGATTGCCGCTACGATCGCGGGTGTGCGCGAGCTCTACTCCGACAAAAAACTACTGGTGGTATTTCAGTCGCATACCTATTCACGCACACACGAACTGTTTGCTGACTTTGCTACAGAGCTTGCTAAGGCCGATCATGTCCTCATGCTCCCCATTTACGCCGCGCGGGAAGAAAATGTAAGTGGCGTCAGTTCTGAAAGGCTGGTAGCAGTAATTAATGAAAAAAATACGCCCGCCGAATTTTTGCCCACCATGGAGGCTGCGGCCGACCGTGTTCGTGAATTTGCTACCTCTCAGTATGTCGTGGTGGTGATGGGGGCGGGGGAGGTGACAGAGGTGGCAACCCAACTCATCACGATTGACGAGTATGAAGATCAGCTGGCCTCACATGATCGGGCGCTATCCGCCAGTATAAAAAAAGCTCGCGCCGAGTACGATAACGGTGATACCCTCTCCTTTAAGGATGTGTTTGGAAAATCAAGTAAGCCTTAAGCTGGCTTTACTCCACCCCATTCCACTGTGGTGTCAGTCTGGGATGGTTGACGCGTGCCGCCTGCCCTTGCTTTTTGGTTAGAACTATGCTATAGTAGTAGAGTAGTTCTTTCTAAAACCTGTAGTTTGCCATAGCAGAAAGCAGCTTAAACTTAAGCATTTTTCTGCTATGGCAAACCCACGTCTGTGGTTAGGCCCGCTAGCGCAAGGAGTAAGATCATGGCAGCTCAGAAGGTTGTCGTGAAGGGGTCGTCCGGCGTGGCGGCTGCTCAACTCAAGGACCTCTTCCGGCAGATTGCTGACGGCTCTCTCACCGGGGACCATCTTCAGGCCTTCCTCGAACGGCGTAATCCGTTCGTGATACAGGGTGCAGTTGGCGTGCACACTACCCACCTGCGTCACCTGCAGTCGGTCACCCTCGCCGCCACGAGCGGCACGGCGACGATTACGCAGTCCGGCGACGTCTTCGGATATATCGATCCAGACTTTGCTGGGTGGGGTACTGACCAGCCAGGCGTGGACACTCCTGAGGCACCGGTGGACGTCTATGAGCAGACGAAGAACGGCAACTTCCCGCAGCTGTTCATGTCGCTGCCCGATGACCTGCGCTCGCTCTGTCTCACGCAGGGGCAGATCGTCGAGTTCTGCAGGGAACATCGTGAACAGCTGCGGCAGGATGGCTACGCAACCCTCTTTCTGTTTGAGGCGGGCGGGGAACTGTTCGTCGCCATCGTCAACGTGTTCGATGGCCAGCTCAGGGTCCTCGTCCTCCGCTTCGAGTGCGACGGCGTCTGGAACGCCGACCGCCGTCATCGGGTGGTCGTGAGGTAACAGACCATCTGACCCTGAGCGCTGCGGCGCTTGGACGCTTAGGACCTTAGACACTCCACGTGGGTGTCTAAGGTTCTGTTTTTATATATACTCTACGCACTGCAGATACTAGTTCACGGTTACGGCTGCGAACGTCTGACAGCGCCGACAGTTGCTTCAGAATTTTGCTGGTTACGACTAACAAAAGCGCGGGTGGCTGTATGGCTTAAAAAAAATAGTTTGTTGGTGGAGTGAATTGGAAGACTTTGAGGTCTCACATACAATGCAAAAGTGCGCTGGATACCATCACACTTTGGTGAAAAAGATGATTCGCTTCACATTTCGCTTCTGTTCGTCGCCAACGTCAACGTGAACGATGGCCAGCTCAAGGTCAACGTCAACCGCTTCGAGAACGACAACGTCTGGAACGCCGACAACCGTCATCGGGTGGTCGTGAGCAACACACGGTTTTCTCCTCGTTTATGACGGGGAGTTTTTTGGTTCCAAACCTTTTTTCCAGCCTCCAAGCATTCGCCCCACTTCTTGGAGTTGCTCACCAAGCACACGGTATTTCTTGGCATCAAGCGCGCGGATTTCCCACGCGAGTTGAAGAAGTAGCTTGAGTAGGTCTACTCGTGAAATACACCGTTCCAGGTGAATAAGTTTTGTATCCTTGTGGGCGTAGCTCGCCAGAAAACAATACTCAATTGCTAACAAAAATACCTCATCAGTTTTGTTGCCTAAAGTGTATCTATTCTGTTTAGGAAAGTGTGTCAGGTATTCCTGCCACACCCCGTACACGTCTTTCAACTTCAACACGACTGGAATCAGCTTAGGTTGTTGAATTGTTGCGGGGGGGGGGTAGACTTGGGTGTGTTTTTTACATCTTCAAACATTACCTACGATCATATCATCTCGGTTGAAAATCTACTTCAGGCGTGGGAAGAATTTGTGCGCGGAAAGCGAAAACGGACAGACGTTCAAGTTTTTCAATATGATCTCATGGATAACATCTTGTCGCTTCATCATGATTTGAAAAACAAGACCTACCAGCATGGCTGCTACGAAGCCTTTAACATTTCTGATCCCAAGCCGCGGAACATTCATAAAGCTTGCGTGCGTGATCGACTCCTCCATCACGCCATCTATCGTCAGTTGTATCCGTTTTTTGATCGCATATTTATTGTCGATTCATACTCGTGCCGGCTAGGGAAGGGAACGCACCGAGCGTTACGCCGGTTTTCCAGTTTCGGCAACAGGGTGAGCCAAAACAACACAAAAACCTGCTGGGTACTGAAGGGTGATATTCGCAAGTGCTTTGCTTCGATTGATCACACGGTGCTTGAGCAAATTTTAGCCAGTGCTATTGTCGATACCGACATTCGCGGGTTGTGTGGGTGTGTGCTAGAAAGTTTTTCAAGCACTGAAACAGGAAAGGGATTGCCGCTGGGAAACCTCACCTCGCAACTGTTTGTGAACGTATACTTAAACCAATTTGATCAGTTTGTAAAGCGAGAGATAAAGGCGAGGTATTACATACGATATGCCGATGACTTTGTCGTATTGTCACGTGATCGTGACTGGTTGCTGTCACTCGTGCCACGGATGCAGACGTTTCTGCAGGGCCGACTTAGGCTCGCGTTACATCCCGCTAAAGTTTCTATTGGTACGTTGGCGGCGGGTGTGGATTTTCTGGGATGGGTGCATTTTCCGCACCACCGCGTGCTGCGAACGATCACTAAAAAACGGATGTTTAAGAAAGTTGCCGAGGCCGATGGTACTACAGCGGTAGTACAGTCGTACCTTGGGTTGCTACGGCACGGGACCGCGTACAAACTTTCGGAAAGGCTACAGCCGGTGTAGCGCCTTCCGTTTTTAGCCATTTGGTGATAGGTTTTGGTAATGAAAACCGCTGACAGTCCCGGCACTCTTTCCGTTGTAGCTACACCGATCGGCAACCTTGAGGACATTACGCTGCGGGCCTTGCGTACTTTTCGCGAAGCAGACTACGTGCTCTGTGAAGACACCCGGGTGACGGGGAAGCTCCTCTCGCATCACGGTATAAAAGCCAAGCTGAAGCGGTATGACGCGCATGCGAGTGAAGGGGTGCATGAAGCAATTTTGACTGACCTGGAAGCAGGGAAGCATATTGCGCTGTGTAGTGACGCGGGGACACCGGGGGTGAGTGATCCTGGGGTGAAGTTAATTCAGAGGTTGCGCGCCCAGCCCCACTTTTCTGGGAAAGTGGGGCTGGGCGCGCGCATCGAGGCTATTCCGGGGCCCTCGGCGCTCACGGCCGCACTGTCGCTTTCTGGTATTGCTGGCAACCAGTTCACTTTCCTTGGCTTTGTGCCGCAGAAAAAAGGTCGGCAGACGTTTTTTGCAGAGCTTGGTGGTCATGTGCAGCCCGTAATTTTCTTTGAATCAACCCACCGCATATTGAAGACCTTGGAGGCGCTCAGTAGTGTTCATGGCGACGCGCAGGTCACGATGGCTCGTGAACTCACCAAACTATTTGAGGAAGTAGTAGTGGGGACTCCTTCCGAGCTCCTTTCGTACCTCAAAACGACACCTGCTAAACAAAAAGGCGAGTTTGTCATCATGGTCACGGTGGGTGGGTAAGGTAGAATGGGGCGCCTTCGCTTGCACCTTTTGCCTATCCTCAGGTAGCAGCACCATGTGCGCCGGCAATTTTCTATAATGACACTGTTCTCGTCTGTTTCTTCATGTCCCGCTCTACGATAGTTTTCCTCGCTGGTTGTGCGCTTGTAGCAGTGCCGTTTTTAGGTCTACCTGGGGCCTGGATCACCTGGATCGTCGTAACAATTGGGGTACTCCTTATTCTTGTCGGCTACACTCTGCGTCGAGTACAGTACCTCAACACCATCGATCGTGGGAATGGTGAGCGCGGCAACGACTCGTTTGTTGAAAGTACTGCCGTGTCGCGGGAAGATTCTCCTACGCCCTAGTGATATGCTAAGGGTGTTCTATGCGACTTATTGGCATCAGTGGTCTAACGCTCGTTGGCCTTATCATTGTCACGAGTTATATTCATCTGCCATTTCTTGCGACCACCTATGACACGGGGCGGCCGGATGCTGTGTTGATGGGCGAATCGGCTACGATACAGCCGCTTACCACTGCACCAACAGTGACAGACACGCGTCCCGTTGTCCGACACGTACCGCGCCCGGAGGCGGTGAAGGCGATTTATATGACGGCGTGTGTGGCGGGCACTCCGTCGTTTCGTGAGCGACTCGTTACTCTCGTCCGCGAGACCGAAATCAACAGTATCGTTTTAGATATTAAAGATTACTCAGGCAGCATCTCGTTTCCACCCGAAGGAGCAGCCTGGCAGCCGGCGTGGCAGCAGTCGCGCTGTGGAGCACGCGACATGCGGGCGTTTCTCGAAGCTCTACATGCCGAAAATATCTACGTCATTGGACGAATCACTGTTTTCCAAGATCCTTTTGCGGCCACCCGTCACCCGCATCTTGCAGTGAAGCGTGCGGATGGGCAAACGGTGTGGAAAGACTACAAGGGTTTGTCATTTATCGACGTAGCGGCGAAGGAGTACTGGGAACATATCATTGCGCTAGCGGTGGAGTCATACAACATTGGTTTTGACGAGTTGAATTTTGACTACGTACGCTATCCTTCGGATGGCAATCTGGCCGACATCTCATTTCCACACAGTGCGGCTTCCTCCTGGCCAAACGACAAGCAGGCCAATCTCGAGGCATTCTTTTCCCACCTTCATGCGGCACTGGGTGATCCGGCGCGTTTTTCACAGTACCGACACGAGGGTACCGGCCGGGCTACTACCACCCCGTGGCTGTCAGTCGATCTCTTTGGACTCACGACGTCGAGTTATAATGACCTTTCAATCGGCCAGATCCAAGAACGAGCGGCGCCCTACTTTGATGTCGTGGCGCCAATGGTCTATCCCTCACACTACCCGCCGGACTATCAGGGACTGGGTGACCCCAATGACAATCCCTACGCAGTGGTTTATGGCGCGATGGCTTCGGGCCTTGCGCGCATGCAAGCGAGTACCACGCCAGTCAGTGGCTTTCTCCATGAACGAATTGGTACATCGACACCCGCGGTGTACCGCAAACCGAGCTATGGTCAGGACCGACTGCGCACCTGGATTCAGGATTTTGACTACGGTGGTGACTATGATGCCGCCGACGTACGTGCTCAGATACAGGCGAGCTACGACGCCGGGGTGATGTCGTGGATGATCTGGGCGCCCTCTAATATTTACACCCGGGCAGCACTGCTGCCGGACGACGAGACAGGTGTGGGCGAGTGAGCATTTAGGCTCCTGCCGCAGGGTATCATTAGTACCATGGGCCCAAATGGCGATGGAGCGCGCGGGGTAACTCTCGTGCGCCACGAAGACGACCGCGCTCGCCAAAAACTAGGCGCGCTTATTCCGCGTTCCTTGGCCCTGCCGCAGGGGAAGGCCTTGGCCCACCGACCGCAGCGCTCCCTCCTCGCAGTCGCGGTCGCATGTTTTTGTACGATCGTGGGCACCAGCCTGTGGTACGCCCCGGCGCTCTCTTCACTGCGCCTCTCCGATCTCTTGCCTTCAGGGGGGAGCATGGCGGCGCTTTTACAGTTTGATCCGTACAGCGAGCGAGCGGTGCCGTTTGTCTATGGCCCTTCCTTGGTCTATGCACAAGAGGCACCCTACGAAACGTTGCGTACTGAACTCATCAGCGCCGGCGCTAGTTTTATTGATCTCGATGCTGTGTCGGGGCGCGTACGAGCATTTGTGGGTGGTGTCGTGGAGGTCGATGCGCCACTCTCTTCACTCCCTCAGAGTGATTCGTGGTGTGCGCTCGAGGCGGGTGTGTTTAAGCTAGAAGCTAAAGTAGCTGCTCATCGTTCGTCGTATTTAGATGTCACGCTGCCAGATAGTCTTATTTGGCAAGGTAATCGCTTTTTGCACGGGACACCGGTTCATGGAGACGGGGATGAAGTGGATAGCACGTACGCTCGCGACTGTGTACGAGTGAAAAGTGAGGTAGCAGAGCAGCTCTTTTCCGTGGCGGTGGTAGGGATGCCGGTCGTCGTACACGCACCCGCGCCTAAAGTGTCTGTGAGTTCTGACTACGAGTCCAAGGTGGCAGATTTTCCCACGCCGTACTACCTGGTGGCTGACGTAAAAAATGACACGATACTCGCAGTGGGGGAACGTCATACCGCGGTGCCGATTGCTTCGCTGACGAAGCTCATGACAGCGCTTATTGCTACCGAGGAGCTTGCACTCGATAAACGAGTGGCTATCGAAGAACCAAACCTTATTGAATCGGTGATGCCGCGACTGTTTGACCGTAGTCGCGTTTCTGTGCACGCTCTTTTAGAGCTTTTGCTGCTTGAGTCCTCAAATGAGGCTGCCGAGGTGCTTGCCGGCGCGGTGGGCCGTGAAGCATTCATTGCTGCCATGAACGCGCGCGCCGCCAAGCTGGGACTGCGCGACACCGTGTTTGTTGATCCCTCTGGCGTTGATGCGGGCAACGTGTCCTCCGTCAATGATCTCTGGTGGTTAACTCGGTATTTGGCTCTCCAGCACCCGTTCTTAGTAGAACTCACCCGCGGCACGTCGACTAGTGCTGGTGCCCCCGACGGATTTTCTGATGTAGCAAACTTTAATACCCTCGATGGTGTAGGTTCATTTGTGGGCGGCAAAGTTGGAGAAACGGAAGCGGCCGGACAAACGTCGATTACCCTCCACTGGGTCAGTATTGGCGGGGAAGAGCGTCTTATTGCTATTATCCTACTCGGTTCACAGCAGCGAACAGCTGATGTGGCTACACTCCTCACTTATTTAGAAGAGCGTTTTGGGCAGTAGCCATAGGCGCTTCTTATTTCAGGTCATTTGTTATACTGATGCTATGGCCTTCGATCCCGAGAAGATTACCTTTTTTGCCAAAACTGATGCCCGCGGTGGGCAGGTACCCTTTGGTATAAAAGCCAGGGATCGCCAGCGTCACATGTACGTGGTCGGCAAGACCGGTATGGGAAAGTCGACGCTTCTTGAGAATATGGCGGCCCAGGATATTCAGTCCGGAGAGGGCATGGCGTTTATCGACCCGCACGGCTCTGCTGCTGAAACGCTGCTCGACTACATTCCTGAGCACCGGGTTAATGATGTCATTTATTTTGCACCGTTTGACGTCGGGCATCCGATTTCTTTCAACGTTATGGAAGACGTTGAGCCTGACAAACGTCACCTCGTGGTATCGGGCCTCATGTCTACCTTTAAAAAGATTTGGGTCGACGCCTGGAGCGCGCGGATGGAGTACATTCTCACGAATGCACTGCTCGCTATTATTGAGTATCCTGATACCACGCTCCTTTCCGTCAACCGGCTTTTTTCAGACAAAGCGTATCGCACGCGCGTGGTTGATTACATTAAGGACCCGGCAGTAAAATCTTTTTGGGTGGATGAGTTTGCTAATTACACCGAGCGCTTTGCCGCCGAAGCGCTGCCGGCCATTCAAAATAAGATTGGTCAGTTTACCGGTAACCCACTGATTCGTAATATCATCGGTCAACCGAAGTCGAGTTTTGACATTCGTAAAATTATGGATGAGAAAAAGATTCTCATCATGAACCTCTCGAAGGGTCTTATTGGTGAGACGAACGCGAACCTCCTTGGCTCGATGCTCACCACGCGCATTTACCTTGCCGCCATGAGTCGGGCCGATCTGTCGGTAGATGTTATGCGGACGATGCCGAACTTCTACTTTTATGTGGATGAGTTCCAGTCGTTTGCCAATGCCACGTTCGCCAACATTCTCTCCGAGGCGCGTAAGTACCACCTCAACCTCATCATCGCGCACCAATACATAGCACAGATGGAAGAAGAAGTGCGCGACGCAGTGTTCGGAAACGTCGGTACAACGGTTGCCTTCCGCGTGGGGCCGTTTGACGCTGAAGTACTTGAAACCGTATTTACACCGCGCTTCCTCGCTGCCGACCTCGTAAACCTTGGCTTTGCACAGATTTATCTCACGCTCATGATCGACGGTATCGGCAGTCAGCCGTTTTCAGCCCAGACATTACCGCCAGTGGAGCGCCCGCGCGTATCATGTAAAGACATGGTGGTGGCAGCTAGTCGGAAAAATTTCACGAAGACCCGCGATGTGGTCGAGAAAATTGTCACTGACTTGCATGCACCCATAGCGCCGCCAACACCCCCTCCGCGACCAAAATCACCGACATCGTCGGCTGCTGTACCCGCTGCTAAGGCAGCTCCAGCGAAGACTACTGATGGGGGCCGTCCGGCGGGAGGGAATGGTAATGGGGTACGGAGTGGGGGTGGAGGAGCGAACCATAAGCCCACTCCATCACCAGCAAAACCGCTGGTTGCCAGTGCGCCATCTCCATCACCTTCTTCTCACAGTGGTGGCGAGCGCCAACCAATGAATAAGCCGGTGGCCAAGGCGCCGTCTCTTGATGATCTACGGGCGGTCTTGGCGAGACTCAGCACCACGAACGCCAAGGAGACAGAAAAGGGTGTCCCGGCGACCGCTACGGGAGCGGCAGCACCAACGTCTGATAATAAAACTCCGTTAGCAAAGAGTGGTGAACACTCGTCAGTAGACAATAACGCCGGTTCGTCCGAACGGACGGCCCTTAAAGATGCCCTGTCGGCCGTGGTGGGCGCTCCGGCTGCGCCAAGCGTCGTGCCTGCCGAGGCGCCACCACCAAAGGTGGTGGCGCCGGCTGCCGCGGAAACGGCAGCCTCACAGCCCTCAGCTAAAGCGGTCGAGCGACTGCTACGGGGGGACGGGGAGAAATCGCCGTTCATCTAATCACCATGACTGCTCCTGCCTTTGTTTCCGTCCTCGTAGTGATGCTTGGCATCGGGTGGGCACAGCTGGCGGCGGCGGTAGAAATAACTGAAGTGGCATGGATGGGGAGTGCCGCGTCGCCTAATCATGAATGGATTGAACTCCATAACCCGAGTGGGGGAGCGGTCGACGTGGAGGGATGGACGATTGCGGACGGCAATAATTTTCTAGTAACACTGGTGGGAAGTATCCCACCCGAGTCGTATGCTGTGCTCGAGCGTAGTAGTGACGACTCGGCCCCAGGGACGGCATTTTTTATTTATACCGGGCCCCTCGTGAATACCGGTGCGACGCTTACCTTGCGGCGGGCTGACGGACAGATCGAAGATCAGGTCGTCGGAGGCGAAAATTGGCAAAGTAGCGGAGGAAATAACGAAACAAAAGAGACCGCTCAGCGTACAGCTTCTGGTTGGCGTACCGGTGTCGCCACCCCGGGTAATCCACCGGGCGCAACGAGTGTGCCTTCTCAAAATTCTAGTGACGACAACAGTAATGGCGGCTCTACCGCTGGTGGCGGAGCGCGGGCTACCGTGGTGCGCCCAGTAGGCCGCACTGCTGCGACTCCGCTCACTCCATCCACAGCCGAACTGCGCTTGACGGTAGAAGCGCAGACCGTGGCATACGAAAACCAAACAGTCACCTTCACCGCTCGGGCTGAAGGTCTCTCGGATACGATTCGCAACTCACTGGTATACGAATGGAACTTTGGAGACTTTGCTACTGGTAGTGGTCGCGTTGCCCGCCACCACTACCGCCATGACGGTAAGTATATTGTGACAGTACGCGCCCGTTTTGCCCGACATGATGTCACTGCGCGCCATGAGCTCGTGGTCATGCCGGTCACCCTCGTACTGGAAGAGCGTCCTGACGGGACCCTCCTCATGCGCAACACCGCTTCGTACGACCTTGATATATCCGAGTACCGGGTAGAGGCGAGAGGTTCGTCACTCACTATTCCTCCCCGCTCATATATTATGGCTGGCGAAACTCTACTGGTGCCGCTGGAAGCGTCGGTCGGGCGAAGCACTGCTTCACCGGTGCTGATTGATGCTCGCGGGGAGCGGGTAGGGTCGTCTAATGTAAGTGAAGTGCCACTCGCTTCGCTCACCCCCGTGCCAACGCCGCAGCCGCTGGTCGTCAGCGAGGAAACGCAGTCTATTCCAGAGCCTCCCGTCATCGTACCGTCACCCGAGGAGCCTGCCACTGCTCCTCTCGTAGAGTACCTGCCACTTGTCGAGGCCGCTGCCATAAGCGACACCTCCTCCATACCACCACAGCGACAGTCTACTACCACAGGAGCGTCAGCGGAGTCCAAAGTGACTACTGCCCCCACTATACGCTGGCCGTATCTTCTGCTTGCTCTGCTTATTTTCTCTGGCTTTATTTTTATTGGTCGTCGTACGTCTACGTAGGTAATCTCCCGTCGAGTCCGTTTGTACTTGGTATACTGAGAGCATGCCTCGGTTTGATCTCTACCACAGTGACTCCAGTGATCGCGCGCAGCTTGCTCTTGAGCAGGTTCTGAAACTAGAGGAAGGCCAAAGCACACCCGCGATATCGGTAGTACCGGTGCGGGAAGCAATTGCTCGCGAAGGTCTCTATGAAGCCGCCTCGGGACGAAATATTGTACGGGTGCTGTTTATTTCGCGAGACGAGTCACTGCTTAACCCGACACAGCAAACACTCGACGGTTTTGTGCAGCTGGCTGACTTATTTGATGAGGTGCATATTTTGATTTTACGCACGGGTATCCCTGCCAAATATCCTGTACTTCGCGTTGCCAAAAATGTCTGGTTGTATACCGCCAGTTCGCGGGTGTGGTGGTGGACGCCTATGGTTGGCCTGCGTCTCATTCACCAAGAACTGGCTTTTCTTGGTGGCTTACGACCCGATCTGATTGTCGCCCGTGAACCGTATGAAGCGGCCCTGGTGGCGTACTTGGCGGGTAAGCGCTATGGTCGTCCGACCCAGCTCCATGTGCGGGAAGATTTTACCAAGTCCGACTTTGTTCGACACGGGCACGGCAACCGTTTGCGCCGCCGCTTAGCCCGCTGGCTCATTCCACGCTTTGTGAGTGTCCGCACGGAAAGTTCAGCCTTGCAAGAATTTTTGGGCAAGCAGTGGTCTATTCCCGACCTCTCGACACTACCGCGCTTTCATAATTACCCTGCGCTTAGCCGCAGCGCAGCGGCCGCAAACGTAAAAAGCCGCTACCCGAACTTTTCATTCATCATGTTGTACGTAGGGCGGTTGGGACACGAGAGTACCCTTTATCGAGTACTTGATGCCACCTGTAGCTACTTGCGTAATCCGCGCGTGGGGTTGATTGTGCTCGGTGACGGCCCAGCTCAGCGGGAGTTTGAGCGTCGAGCCAATCATTTGGGTATTGGGGCACAGGTGGTATTTGAAAGGGAAGCAGTCGATGTGCTGGCATATTTTAAAGCGGCCCATGTGCTTATTGTGAGTGACATTGATGGTGACGCAGATGATATTGCCAGGCAAGGAGCAGTCGCTGGCATCGCTCTCATTTTGGCGCGCAATCCTTTTCGCGATGATTTGTTTGTGGATGGGGAATCGGCACTTTTGTTCCGCCATGATAGTGTGGAAGAGCTCAAATACAGCGTTCACACTATTCTGAACGAAGTGGCACTACGCCGGTCACTGGCTTTGACGGCAGAAGCGATTGTTCTTGAGCATTTCCACGAAGACCCCGAGACCTACCGGAAGGCCTATCGCGCCAGTATCGAGTACGCGATGTTTATCGGTCAAGAATCTCCTGTTATTGAAGCGCCGCCCTCAGTATGAAACAACTTATTCTTGATTTCGTCATCATGCACCCGCCGGGGCTCGGGCTTCCGCAGCGCTTTTGTGCGCTACTGCGCGAGCATCCAGGTCTCTGTTTTACCCCAGAAGACACCAAGTTCTTTAGTAGTGATGCGCTTAAAAAAGGACGGTCGTGGTATGAAGAGCAGTTTGCTGACTGTGGTGAGGGTACCAAGCGCGGCGAGTGTTCGACCAGTTACCTTTCGGCGCCCGGGGTCCCGGCACGACTCTCACGTGAATACCCAAAGGCCCGCCTGGTTGCTGTGATTGAAAATCCGCTCGTGGCAATTTCGGAGCACTACACCAAGGCGACGAGTGGCCATCCGTCCCCTCCACCGCTTGAAGCTTTTCTCGAGCGGTCGCCGCTCCTCCTTTCCGAGTTTCTTTACGGCCGGCAACTGGTAAGTTTCTTTGGCTATTATTCTCCTGTCGATCTTTTAGTGCTCACCGGTGATGATGTGCGTGAGAATCCTAGTAAAGTGGTGACAGAAGTGTATACCCACCTCGAAGTTGATGTGCATTTTGTGCCCAAGGTGCTGCGGGTACTCACAGAAGAAGAGACGCGTCCCGGTTTTTGGGCACGCCGGCTCAGGCTTGATAAACTACGAGCCTATCACCGGGCACGCCGGCTGGCTACTGCGTCGGCCGTGTTCCCACCAACAGCCCTGACACTGAGCACCCGGGAGCGAGTGCTTCTGAGTCGGTTTTATGAAAAAGACGTCCGGACCCTTTCAGACCTTCTCCATCGAGATCTCGTAAATGAGTGGCAACTGCTTAGTACAGACGCGCGCTAGCAAGGCACCAGATAAGAGCCATCTTTAGGTAACCACGCCAGGCACCAGGGTAGTTGTGACGATGGCGACCTATCACGCTCATGACGGACGCCGCTACTTTGGTTTTTCTCACACTGCTACTTTCTTGGTGTATTCGGTAGGACACTAAATATTCAGGAAGGTTAGCAAAGGTGCCGTACTGACCGAGTTGTAGATAAAGATCGAGATCTTCCCCCGGTACGATATCGCGGTATCCGGCGGTAAGTTTGAGGTACGAGGAGCGCAGCAGTACGCTTGAATGGGCAAATTGATTGCGCACTAGAAGATGGTTCCGAATAACAGAGTCGGTAGTACCGTAGCGATTGCGGCCAATCTCACGTCCTGTCTCGTCGATGTGGGTAATGAAGCTGCCTACCACGGCACATTCTGGGTATGTTTCCATGAACGTTACCTGTTTTTCAAGTTTTTGTTCGCTGGTCCATATGTCATCACTGTCGAGAATGGCGGCGTACGATCCGGTGATGTAGGAGAGACTTTCACGTCTACGCGCCATGAGGCCCTTATTGTCAGCGTGCTGATGATACGTAATACGCGCATCCTGATAGCCCTGCAAAATACGTGCCGTTTCATCGGTGGATCCGTCATCGATCACGATAAGTTCCCAGTGCTGGTAGGTTTGCTTAAGGACACTGTCAATCGCCGCCGCTAGGTACCCCGCGCGGTTGTAGGTGAGCATGAGAATACTCACGAGTGGTTGTTCGCCTAAAGGGCTTTGGGGACCGTGATCCATGTAGGGGGAAGCAGACCAGGGTCGAACGGCTGGTGGTCAAACCATGGGGTGGGGGCAACGACGCGCTTCTGTGGATTTTGATTGAGCCACGCACCCCACCAACTAAACGAACTATTGGCGATGATGTTGTGCTTACAGAGGCTCATCAGCATGAGTTCCTCTGTATCGGTAATGGCCGGGTCCTTCACAAACACTGCCTTTTCTCCCACGGGCAGGTTGTTTTTAACCCACTCGATATCATCAGAAAAAACAAAGTAGGTAGGGGAGGGGGCCACTTCCTCAATTTTCTTCATGGCTGCTTCATAGTAGCCCTGTGTACACATGCCAAAGTCGTGGAGTACGCGAGGGTTTTTGACATAATCGCCTCGCCGCGCGTGGAGCGAGACGGACGTGGAATTTTTAATCTGCTGCGCGATTGCAGCTGCCGGGGCTGATAAAGGTTTTACGAGTGTGAGTTCTTTAAGGAGCGTGTCTCGTATCGCATCAAAGTACAGGGGTGATTGCCAATAGCCATCAAGGTAGATGTCACCCTTTCGCTTAAGCACACTAGGATAAAAAAGGGTGTTCTTATCACGCGAGAGTTTGAAGCCCAAGTATCGCCACGCTTTTGAGATGATTCCGTACGGGTACTTAAGCCGCCGTACCTCCTCTTCCGTGGCGTAGTTTTTTTGAATATTAAATACGTCGAGCTGCAGTGGCCGATAGATGTCGCCGACTTTGTTGGCACGCTCCAGACCCATCACGTCGAGTTTGAGAGTACCGTTGTTTTTGATGGCCAGGTGTCGACCAAGGGCGTACTGAAAAATTTGATTCCCCGTCCCACCTTTGAGATTTACGATAATCATCGTCGTGATATTAGGTGTGTAAGTCGATCCAAGATGGATTGTAGCGTGTCCACCGCTATCCTGTAAATGCCGTACCCGGTGCGGCGCATAGTGCCGTTTCTGCCTAGAGGCAGCCCCTTAAGCGTAAGGGGGTGACCCTCAAGCCGCGCCTGCCAATCAGGAGTGGTTTCGATGTACGTCCATGTAGCAGCATCAAAACGGTCGCGGTAGGGCCGCACCATTTTCTTGGTGAGGGCATGTTCCTCTTCCTTGTTGCGTGACTCAGTAGCAAATAGTGAGGCGTGGCCGTGACGGTGAAAGTAGTGAGTGCCCGGTACCACAGTAAGGCGAGCCCCGGCGGCTAGTTGCTTGAGGGTAAAGCCCCAGGCTTCATGGAGGCCCTTGCCGTACTCCCAGTAGCCGCCGATCTTCTCCCAGCTTGCCTTGGTATAAAGAAAGTTACCGCCCGGACCAGGGTTAATGTGGCCAGCAAATAAGTCAGCGAGCGTAAAAAGGCCGGGACGACAGCGCCAGTAATGCGTGATGTGCCGAGGGTTTCCGGTGAAGTAGTTGTAGCGTGCAAAAGCGGCCATATCGGCTTGTTCTTGCTCCAGTGTGGTGACTAGCTTTTGTACACTGCCGGATGCAAGAATATTGTCCGCATCGAGATTCATGATAAGCGGTGTCTCCACTAGGCGTATACCAACGTTACGACTCGCCGGACAGCCTTTGTTGTGTTCGTTTCGAATCACTTTAATGTATGGATGGTGACGCGCTTCTAATTTCGAGGCGACTGCCCCCGTGCTATCGGTAGAAGCGTCGTCAACAATAATCACCGCGTCGCCCAGCGTGAAGTTGTCGGAAAAAATAGATTCAACCGCCGCCTCAAGCGTAGAAGCGGCATTGTAGGCGGGGATGACAAAGGTAACTGCACTCATGCGCGCTTTTGGTAGATCACCATAATCGTGTGGCCGAGAATATGGCGCGCCCGCCCGGCAATAATGAAATGGGCACAGCATTCGTAGATAAGCTTGTTTACGACTTTGCCAAAGAAGCCAAAACGTTTGAAGAAGTTACCAAAACGCACCTGATAGTAGTAGCGGTAGTGGTGCTTCTGGAGGCATTCGGTTTTGATCTCCACCACCTCTAAAGGAAAGTGAGCGCTAAGGGCGCGTAGTGACGCTTCGTTCCATAAACCCATGTGATGAGGTGGCATATTAAGAAAGCAACCAGGGTCGTCTTTGATGAAGCAGTCGTTGTTGGGAATTCCAAAAATGATGTACCCGCCGGGCTTCGTGGAGGAAATGGCTTCGTTTAAAAAACCACGCACGTCACTAATGTGCTCGAGGACCTGAAAGGCACAGGTAACAGCGGCGGCAGTGGTTCCGGCAAACGAAATACCCCGTGCCTCGGCGGTAGCGCGGGCGTTTTCATTGAGTTCAGTACCGAACGGCTTTACCTGTTTGCGTCGCATCATGGCAACGAGAAAGTCACCGGTAGCGCACCCAAGCTCAAGCACCGTATCACCCGGCTTTATATAGGCATCAGTGACTTCGTGCTCCCATTTCCAGGGAATGTAGTAAAGGTCTTCCTTGGCGAGGGCTTCATAAAATGGTCCGTCACCGGCAACTGAGGGTGGGTGGTAGAAGCGATAGTGCGTATCGAGACATTCGTACACCGATACTTCAGAAAGGCCGCTGAAAAAGCGCGTTACATCAGTGATAGGAGCATACAATTTCTGTAGGTAGGCCGTGGGTATGGTGGTAACGAGCGAGGTTTCGCCGCCGTTTATAGGACTTTTAATCATAAGGAAAGGGAGCGCTTAAGAAGGGTGTAAAAGCGGGTAAACAGGGAAGGGCGGAGGCGCGCGAGAAAGCGGGTGGCAATGGCCCGAGCGGTGGTGTTTTCTTGTAGCGCACCCTGCTCTAGTGTAACGTGCGTGGCAGCAGAAAAGTGAGGGTCAAAGTAACGGGCATCATGTTTACCGTGGGTGCCACTGCCATCGTGACCGATGTTCTGAGTCAGTGAAAAACAGGGATGAAGACACAGTCCCCCCTTCAGAAAAACACTGGCATGCCACTTCACTGCCCAGGTTTTTTGTCGTCCTTCGGCATTGGCGCGCAAGGTTGAGGAAAAACGAAATTGCCCGTCCATGTCAAATTCACGAAGGCGGCCTGCAGTCTGTATGTCACCAAGCAGAGTGGCGGCGTCACTGCGATAGTGTTTCCATGCGCGCCCCCAGGTACCCCAGCCCCAGCAGGAGGTTTGGTTGTAGAAGAAGGTGGGTGGCAGCGTTGCGGCCTCAGTATCGGTGAGAGGGAAGAAGTAACCACTTACATGCATTACTTGAGGCATATCGGCATAGAGGGTGAGGGCGGCGTTCATGTAAGTTAGAAAGTGCGGCGAGGTCACAATATCGTCTTCGAGCACAATCACTTTTCCGTGCCGCTCAACCAGCGTGGTGACACCGTTCACGATAGAATCAGCCAAGCCCCAGTTGCGTTCGCGTTCAATAATTTCGATTCTTCCAAAACCAGTGACCGTGCGCAGGTATGATCGCACCTCAGCCACTGCCACTGCTGACTTTTCGTTTTTGGCACTATCGGAATAGATGTAGAGTTCACTGTCACTGGCCAAGGTATTTTTCTGCAGCGCTTCAATAGTGCGCCTCGTATGCTCCGGCCGCGCGTAGGTAAAGAGGACAATGGGGGCGAGAGATCTAGCCATGTTTTATTTTACCAACCAAAAACAGCCGCAGGCGTAATTTTGATATTGTACGAGGGTTGGGTCGGCGTTTACGATAAGACCAGTCTTTACATAATCGTCAGGAACGAGCGAAAATTCTTTGAGGGAAAGGCCGGTAAAGGCACTTATGATTTGTTCATAGGAATAAATTCGGTGAGCATTAAACATGAGACGCGGCTTCCCAACTGGTGTCACAAACAGCAGATTGCCCCCGGGAGCAAGTACGCGGATGAGCTCAGCAGTCGCGCGTAAGTCGCCGTCGTAGTCAATCGGGTCGCCGTAGCGCCCCAGGCCTACATGCTCGATAGTGTGCATACAGGAAAGTGAAGTAACTGAGTTATCGGCAAAGGGGAGAGCGTGGAGATCGCCTGGTTTGCTTTTCAGGTTAGAGAGCCGCAGTTCGGCGGGACGGTAGTCGTAGTACTCGACCGGTACAAAGGCCGAGACGATAGTGGGGAAGGCTAAAATCGAAGCGATGTCGATGTGCTTTTCTGGCCGTGTGGTAGCCAAGATACGGGCCGCCCAGGCAGGGTGGTAGACGTAGTGCGGGTCAAATGGCGTGTGGGTGGTGTCGTCCAGTACGCGCGGATAACTATCGCGGAGGGTGAGGGGAAAACGGGCAGTGGTTGTAGTAGCTGAAGCCCGCAAGGCCCGCCACTGCCGCAAAAAACGCGGTAGGCGTACGATGGCCACAAAGAGCTCGTGAAGGCCACGCAAGCCGGGCAGCAGTTGGAGTGAGCGAGAACGCAGCGACATAGTTACTATTTCGAACGTAGCTTAGACAACCGCATGGCTACAAAGCGATGTGATTCAATGTTGAGGTTGTGTGAGAGGAGGCGATAATCGACCGTCTCGCCCTCGGCAGCTCGCAGCAATGTTTTTATAAACCCGCGCACACTATGAAAGCCGCCGAGGGAACGCTGGTAGAAATGGCGATAGCGGCTTTGCCAGAGCGAGGTAACGGTGCGATCAACTAAGGCCTCATAGCCTTCACCAAGGAGCGTGTCGAGAGCAGCGATGTGATCGCGGGCTTCTTTTCGTTCGTCGAGCGATACGACTCCTTCAGGGGTAGTGGTAAGAGGATGAAGCGTCGATTCACTGATCTGGTTTTCATCAAAGGCAATCGACAGCACTGCGCCGTACGAGCCAGGCGTTTTTCCATTCGCGTTCCCAAGGAGAAAATTTCCTAAACTATAGAAAATCATGCCGCGCCCGTAGCGCTCGGTGCCTTGGGTAACATGCGGGTGGTGGGCGATAACGACGTTGGCTCCCTGGTCGATGAGTTCACGATAGCACGTGCGCCACTCGGGAAGCGGAATATCTACTTCTTCAACTCCCGCATGCACTTGAACGATCAGCACATCAACCTTGCTGCGCGAGTCACGCACGAGTTTGCCAACCGACGGATGATTAACCCAGGCAAAGCCTCCGCCCTCGGCGGTGTCGGCCGCGCCAAAACCCCACTCGGCAAAGCTTAGAAAGCCAAAGCGTCGGCCTTTGATTACGGTGAGGTGGAGTTTGTACGTGTCTTCGTGATGGTGTCCAATACCAAGAATTGGTACGCTGCCGGCAGCCGCGATCGTATCGGTGATGCCCGGTTGGCCGAAATCAGCAATATGATTATTGGCGGCATGAAAAAGGGTAAAGCCGGCTTCGGCAATGCGCGCCAGTCCTCCGGATGCTTGGCGCAGATGGGGGCCAAACTTTGCGATTCCTGCACTGCCAGCAGTTTCTGGCGCCTCAATATCGACACACGCCAGGTCGTGGCTCTTGATAAACGATGTCAGTTCGGGCGTGGCAATGGGATTATGGGCGTTACTTACAACGACGTCTCCAGCGAAAAGTAGCTTGATCATATACGTGGCATTATCGTCGCATGTTTAATACGGTCTGTATAGGGTGAAGGACAAGGTAGGCATTAAGCGCTCGACTCTCCTCGTTTTTTAGAGTGTAGGGATCAAGGCCTAGTCTGCCAGGAAGGCTGTGAAGGCCTGGAAAGAAGCCCAATAAGGAAGCGGGCGTGGCAAGGAGACGTTTGTGGCGCAGCGTGCGCGCCGCCCCGACGAGGGTGGTGTTGATCCAGGTCAGGTAGGCAGGCTTCACATAAGGACCAAGGACCGTTGTATCAAGTGGTGGTAGGGGAGTCTCTTCTAAGGCCGTTAAATTGAGCACGTTCTTTCGATCCTTAAGCAGGTGACGCTCGAGGTTGAGTGACGCGTGCTGCTTAAAATAATCTCGTTGCCACTGTCGATTCTGGCGACGCTCTAGTGGCAGACTGAGCATTGAGAGGGCAATCTCAGGAATAAGAAATGGTGACCAACTAGCAAAGCCAAAATGTTCGGGGGTGCGTAGGAGGTACGAAAGTAGCACTATCTTAAAGCGCATTGATTCAATCACTCGCCAGCGCTCGTCCAGGAGCTTCGTTCGGTGCGTCGTGAAGTATGTTTGCTTCAACTCATCGCCACTTTTTATCAGGCTCTCACCACGATCGGCGTGCATGCCGTGCGAATACCCAAGAGCAGGGACGTCTTCTGTGGTAGTGATAGGTGGAATTTTGACACTGCCAGCCCAGGCGTCGCCGATGATGCCTGAGAGCACCGTGCCGCTACCGACCTTATTTTTAATCGCTTCATAAAATTCCATTTGGTACATGCCATGGGCGTGGGTAGCAACGCTGTAGTGTTCTTCCCAGTTCGGGATGCGCCCCAGAAAATCATGAAGGGGAATCTGTTCCCAGCTAAGACCAAGTGAAGCGGCCAGGACGCGCGCGTTTATTACTTCAAATGACCGAGATTGTTGGTACGAGGTACCGTAGGTAAAGGCACGTACACGGTTGTTACCCCTAAGACTGTGCGCTAACAAACGTGAATCGAAACCGCCGCTTAGGGGCAAAACAATAGTGCCTGACGTCGTTTTCTCCCAGGTCGCTATTGCCTGTGCAAAGTGCTCGAGGACGTCGTGTTCGCTTCGGGTGTGTGCAAGGAGAGTTTCGGCAATGTCAGGGAGTTTCTCTTCTTTTAGACTACCCTCGGCCGTTTTCGTAAGACGGGTGGAGTGTGGCAGGTATTTGATATCCACTAAGGCTGTTTGGCCAAACACAGCATAACCAAATTCTAGATAGTTATTGAAACCTTCGGGGTGCAGTTCAATTCGTGAGGGGTCGATAACGTCTGTTATGGCGTGACTGACCAGCCCTGTGCGTTCGTTGTAAAACACCGGGCGACTACCCAGCCAATCTGTTTCGTAGGTAGTGATCGTCGTGGAAGACATGGAGGGTTAGGCGGCTTCTTGGTGCTTCATTATGCGTGGACTTACAGCAACCCAGTTTTGGTACTGGTAATTTTCCAAATCAGGGTCGTATGCTCTAGGGGCCAAATAACGGCGCATCATTTTGCACATGACAAAGCCACGCTGTGTCAGGAGGTTGTGTAGTTCGCGTAGGGTGGTGCGGGAGTCGAGGTTTGCTCCGCCGTACTCAAACTGAATGTAATCGATGTTGTCGGGGTGAAGGAAGTCGCCAAAACCGGCAAAGACCGCTGTCTCGTGACCTTCCACGTCAATTTTGAGGAGATTAATGTGGCTTATTCCATGCTCCTTAATGTAAGTGTGAGCCGGCTTAAGCTTAACCGTCTCTTGTATTCCGAGAGTTATATCAATACTCGAAAGATCCCGCTCGTAGAGGGAACTGAGCGGTGAGCTCTCATGGTCTTTAAAGAGCGTGGCCGTTGTTTCTTTATCCGAAAACCCAAAGTTGTTGACCTGGATGGTGGACATCCCGGCAAACTTTTTTTGGATAGTAGCAAAGCAAGCCTTTTGCGGTTCAAAAAGATGTGCTGCTAGGGTGTAGCCACCCCCCAGCGTGAGTCGTTCAGTGTATTCGCCAAGGTTGGCGCCGACGTCAAAGAGTACGACCTTCTGATCGCGAAATTGTTCCTGTAGTTTTTTAATAAAATGATACTCGCCGTTGCGTTCGGGTTTGCTGTCGCCGGTGTTATCAAGCAAGATATAAATAACCTTGAGAAGAAATTTAAAAACTGTGCGACGAATTTTTGAGGTGGGTGAAATGGTGACCATGAATGTAAGAATTACAGCAGCGGCGTGACCGGCACATTATACAGCTACTCCCTCCCTTTACCTGAGGCGGTTTTTGTAGAGGCGTAGCTGTTCTTTAAAAGTGGGAAGGCCGCTACTTTCCAGATGGGTGCTATGTCATCCCACGTGAGGGTGGTTTTTTTGAGGCGCTCGCTCGCCAGGGCTTTTTCGCGAGCGAAGTGCGGGAAGTCGAAGTCGTTCACAGCTTGGCGTAGTGCCGCCCTGACCTGGGGTTCGTTTATGAGCACTGGAATATCTGACGCAAATCCCATTTTGGTGCGGTTTTGGTAAATATCTGCGTGGCCATATTTTTTAAGGATTTCGCGCAGGATGGCTTTACTCCCGATCTCGTTTACTTTGTATTCAAGGGGAAGAGTTCGAATAAATTCTACTACCCGGTAGTCCATAAAGGGGCAGCGTGCTTCGAGCGAGGCGGCCATGGGGAGACGATCAAAGGTGCGTAGCACAATCGGAAGGATTTTGTAATCGAAGCTCTCGCGCACCAAGGCGTCAAATGAACAGTACTTCCATTTACGCGGTGAGAGGAGTGCTTTGAGAAGTGCCCGCAACAATCCTTTGGTCATGCCGAATAGTTCGCTCGGTTGCTCTGGCAGCGTACCGAGGGCGGGATTTTGTGTCTGTTGCCACGTCCGATAGAGCGTACGGGCGAAGCGGAAGTTTCCTCGTAGGAGTGCTTGCTTCCAAGCCGCTTCAAGCATGTACGGATAGCCGCCGAGCTGTTCGTCACTACCATGACCCTCGATAACGACCGTATAGCCGTGGCTTTTGATAGCTTTGTACATGTCGAGATACGCCACTGCCGATGGGTTCCAGATCGGGTATTCAAGGTAGCGGAGGGCTGCGGTAAGTCGCTCTAGTTCTTGACCAGGCTCGCTCGTCACCACGATGGGGCTGTCCCCGTATTTTTTTGCCAGTGCGATAGCGCGCATACTTTCATCGGTGGCACTGCCGGGATGAGCAAAAATAAAGGGCTGAATCTTTGATTGCAATTTTTCTTTAGCGAGGACGTAGAGGGTGGTCGAGTCAAGGCCACCGCTTAAAGTGATACAAATTGGAACGTCCGCGCGGTGCCGTAGTGCGAGGGAGTCGGTGAGTAGGTCCTCAAACGCCGCGAGAGTGCGTTCTTTGCTAGCAAAGATGCTGGTGTCAAAGGCGTAGTCGCGATCGTGGTACCAGCGGTGCTCGGTTGGTACTCCACTCTCTGTCACTGTCAAGAAGTGACCGGGTTTTACTTGCAGAATATGCTTGATGCCACTTCGTTCATCAAAATCGGTGGCGGTATCTTTAAAGAAGGCAGACATTACCTCTTCGTCAAATTCGACGTTACGCGCGAGGCGAGTAAGTGGTCGCATTTCTGAGGCAAAAGCAAAGCCCTGTTTGTCGTGGGTATAGTAGAGCGGTTTTACCCCAAAGCGGTCGCGCACCAGGTAGAGATTTTTTTCTGCAGCGTTGTACCACGCAAAGGCAAACATACCGTTGAGCTTGTTAAGACAAGCAAGACCTTCCTGGTTAAGGAGCGTGAGAAGCACCTCGGTATCGGAGGCAGTGCGCAAGGGAGTATTCTTAAGATATGTTTCTTTAAGTTCGAGGTAGTTATAAATTTCCCCGTTGAAAATTATCCAATTACCGTCTTTCAGAAATGGTTGATTGCTGGCACTGCTGGTTTCGATGATGGAGAGGCGCAGGTGGCCCAGTGTCCACTCGTCTACTTGGGTAGTAGCCTGCGCGTCTGGACCGCGGTGCGCGAGGTCAATAAAAAAGCTCCTCGCTAGAGCAGCGTCATTCTGTATCTGATAACCAAAAATCCCGCACATGCACTATGCTTTAGTGAAGTAGAAGCACCCACATCCCCACTCCTGGTCCTTAACCAACTGTGGGTCCGCGTTCTCTACAAACCCTACCTCGCGGTAGTTATCGGGGACCAGCGAAAATTCCTTTAAGGTGAGGGTGGGGAAGAGAGCGAGTACGTGTTCGTACGAATAGATGCGATGCGCGTTGAAAGCAATTTTTGGCTGGCCGACCGGAGTGACAAATATGAGAGCCCCGCCGGGTGCTAGAACGCGGGCCAGTTCTCTGCCGGCCTTGATGTCGCCTTCCGGATCAATCGGATCACCGTAGCGACCAAGGCCGATGTGTTCAACGGTATGCATACACGATAGCGACGTGATGGAGTTGTCTTCAAAAGGGAGCTGCGTTAGGTCCGCATGCTGTGACGTAAAATTTGGAAGCGCTAATGTAGCCGGGCGGTAGTCGTAAAATTCAACTGGCACAAAGGCTGAGACGATGGTACTGAATTGCAGAATTGATGAGACGTCTACGTGCTTGGTTGGGCGATTGTTCGCCACGATACGAGCTGCCCATGCCGGGTGGTAGACGTAATGTGGTTCAAATTGTGTCGTTACCGTTTTATCAATTAAGATTGGCTGGGCATCGGATAGTTTTACAGAAAATCTGGTGTCCTTAGTTTTTGCGGCCAGTTCTTTATAGCGGATGTAATCCCGAACTAGCCACGGAATAGCCCGAATTTTACGCGAGAGCATGTAGAGTCTCACCGCACCCGGAATACGTCGGATTACTTTTTTTGTCGATTCTTTAATCATGATAGAAAGGAGCGAAGTTTATTAATAATTCTGGTGGTCACTCGGGCGCTCAAATCGAGGTGTTGTGGCTGTGGAGAAAACTCACGTCCTGCTTGTAGTGCGATTTTTTCTATAGTGGCCTTCTCGGTGCCGCTTGCTCCGACGGCACAACGGAGACAGTTGAAGTATAGTAAGGGTGTACCGCCGTGGCTATGGAGATAGTCCAAGAACAACGAATTTGCTTCCTTATATTGACCGCTGCTGTAATAGTGGAGTGCTTTAACAAATTGGTCATGGGGGTGGTCGTTTAGAAAGGCAGTTCGACCGTTCGGAATGAGGTAGCGTTCGTAGTCGGCAATAAAAAAGTCCTTCTCTTGCGTAGCGTACATGGCCTGCAACATGCCGATAAGATTTTCTTGCCCCATTTTTGTCAGTCGAAAGACGTCATAGGCAAGCACTTTTTCTCTGACCCTTGGGCTTAGTAAGTGAAAGATGTCTTCGAGGATGTAGTAAAGGTTGAGCGAAAACTCACCTGATTCATATACCCGCACAAAGTAAGATTTGTTTGTTCCCGCTTGGCGATGCCAAAAGACACTGTTTGGTACAGCTGCTAACGTATTTCCGGCAGCCAGAAAGCGCACCTCAAAGCATTGAGTGTCAAAACCATGATGCTCAGGATAGCCACCGGTTTTTTGATAGGCTGCTTTGGTATAAAAGAAGTTGTCGAGCAAGGTCTTGCTGTTGTTAAAAATATCAAAGAGTCTAAACGAATCTGGTCGAAGTGCGTTGTAATGCGAGTGGTATCGCCGCGTATTGGCACCGGTAAAAAACCGACGTTCGTAAAAGGCCACCCCATCCATACCTGAAGTTTCCAGTTGTACTAGCATGTCTGGCACTGATTGCGGGGCAAAAAAGTTGTCGCTATCCAGACAATACATAATCTCACCCCGGGCTTCTTTAATACCCGTATTGCGAGCAGCTCCACCTCCTCTATTTTCACTGTGAAAGAGCAGGCGAATATTGGCGTGCTCGGCTCTTAGCGCTTCCATCACCGAACGTGTCTCGTCGTGTGAGCCGTCGTCTACCATGATAACCTCAAACGCATCGTCGGCCAGTCCTTGCCTATAGCAAGAGTCGACGGCTTCTTTGAGGGTACCGGCACAGTTGTAGCAGGGTATGATAATCGATAGATTTGTTTTCATGATGGGGCGGTGGCGATTTCAAAGGCTATCATTTCGTCAAGAACATCATAAAAACTCTTGTCGTATGTCCACGACAGTGCTCTTTTAGTTTCGGTCGGATCACCCACGACCACTCTTGGCCCAAAGTAAGGGGAAGTGGATTCCTCACTCTGTATTACGGTCGGCGGGAGATTGAAAGCATCAACCACATAGGTAATGATTTCTTGTAAGGAAATTGAACGTCCTGAGCACACTATGTAGTCACGTGGTGTGTCAGTCTGCAAAGCAAGGAAGCACGCCTCGACGTAGCTAGGGGCGTACCCGTAGTCTCGCTGATTGCTAGGGTTTTTTACCTCGATAATTTCTTTACTTCCGTTGGCGATACGGCGAGCCGTGCTAATTGTTCGTTTAATGAAAGAGCGATTGTCTCGTAGTACGGACTCGTGAGGAAAGAGTACCGCGCTTACAAAAAACGCACCGTGGTGACTCCGGTAGTGTTCTAAGCTCAGTTGAGAGGTAAGTTTAGATATCCCGTAGGGGCTTGTTTGCCCATAGGCAGAGGCTAGCGTTATGGGCGAGGGAGTAGCGGCATAGATTTCTGACGAGGAAGCAAACAGTAACTTTGCTGTAGGGTGTATGTTGTGAGTTGCCTCCATCAAAGCAGCGGAAGAAGAAACGTTAAAGTGTAGTGTTTCGTAGGGATGTTCATGTGAGTGCTGTACCGAACTTTGGGCTGCAAAATGGTAGATTTCGTGTGGCAGAATCTCTCGCATTGCTTCGTTGAGGCCGCCTAAATCTGTGAGGTCACGCTCAATAAGCCGAACACGGTCTGTAATGTGGAGACGGTCAAGTCCTCCATGAGCTGCGTGTTTCTTGCGCACAATGCCAAAAACCTCGTACCCCTTGGTAAGCAAAAGATGGGCCAAGTAGCTGCCGTCTTGGCCAGTAATGCCAGTAATGAGCGCGCGCTTGCTCATGGAGCCGCATCCTTAATTTTAGTGCGCCAGTACTCCATGGTAAGTGGTGTTTTGTCGCAGTTATTCTGTATTGTGATAAAGGTCTCAGCAATCGATGCCGCATCGAGCGACAGCAACTCGTTCCAGTCGTCCACTACATGGAGAGGTAGCCCGATGCGTTTAAAGTACCTGGTGGTGATGCAGCTTTTTACGATCGGTACGCCACCAAGATATAGCGTATCCCAGGTTCGGTGTCCTTCGGTAGATGAGCCAGGGGGTGAGAGTACCATTTTGTACTCATTTAGAACTTGTAAATATGAAAAAAAGTTGTGCCACCGGGTCAGAGTCTCGCCTTCCTGGTGGGATTTTATGACAGCAAGGGCTGGCCCGCGTTCTGCTGGGTTGGTGGCAACGGTGAAGGCGTAAAATATCTTGTTTTTCTTTGGCACGGGCCGGTTCATAACCCACCGGAATACTGCCGGTATACCGCAGATATAGTAATGCTGATTCTCAACTCCGAGGGGAAGGGGAACGATTTTTGGATCATCCCACGTCACATTGATGCCGTACCAACGAACGATTTTTGACGCTACCTTTTCAAATAGCTCTTTACTTACTGTGGCGTCGCCGTTGTGGGTAATAAGTATGTAAGGATGGTTAATGGCCGGGTGTATCTTCTCCACAAATTCTTCGATACGGCTGTCACCGACAAAAACGATCTGCCCTTCTTTTACAGCGGCCGGATCAATGTGCGTGCTGAGATTGTCGTAGCGGTGGTCACCTAAAGCACGGAAACCGTCTCCAGTCACAAAGGGGTCGCTCGTCGGGCGGGGATTGCGGGAGTATTTAATCAGGGTACGTCCGATGATGCGGTATACCCGAAACAGGGTGTCGGTGACAGCGGGTTTTCCAAGCATAAAAGCACGATAATATTTATATGGTATCATGTATTCGACTATAGACGTACGCACGCCATGAAAGCTGTTATTCTAGCCGGAGGAGAAGGCACGCGCCTTCGCCCACTCACTACTGTAGTTAATAAACACCTGTTACCGGTCTACAATAAGCCGGTAATTGTCTACGCCATTGATAAGATGGTGCATTTTGGGATAAGGGAGGTAATGATTGTAAGTACTCCCACCGCCGTGCCGCTCTTTAAAGCCCTATTCAAGAGCGAAAAGCGCTGCCGGATTTCCTTTGGCGTGCAACCACAGCCAAAGGGCATTGCCCACGGTCTTTTGGTAGCCAAAAAATTTATCGGTAAAGACAATTTTTTATTGTGGCTGGGCGACGGGATTGTCGAAGATGACATTTCTCGTCATATTCATAGTTTTGAAACCGGTGCAAAAGTATTCATCAAACGGGTTGTAGATCCCGAGCGCTTCGGGGTAGCGACCATCGATCGCAAGCACCATGTTCTCGAGATTGAAGAGAAGCCAGTGCAGCCTAAAAGCCACTACGCAGTGACGGGTATTTACTTGTACGACAACACTGTTTTTCAAAAAATGAAACGACAGCCAATGTCAAAGCGCGGAGAGTATGAGATTACCTACGTCAATAATAAATACATCGAGGAAGGAACTCTCAAGGCGGTGTTTTTAAAGAAGAAATGGTTTGATATTGGAACGTTTGAGAGTCTCTATCACGCCACGCGGTATATTCGGGCAAAGGAACAGCGTGGACTACAGGTGCAGTAGGGTATATGGAGACAATTTTGGTAACGGGCGGGGCAGGGTTTATTGGGAGCAATTACCTCAATATGTTTGTTCCGCTTTACCCCCGCATTCGTTTTATCAACGTCGATGCACTAACGTACGCAGGGAACACCGACAATATTACGGTAAGGAGCGCCCCGAACTATGTGTTTGAAAAGGTAAATATCTGCGATGGCGAGTCGCTTCATTCGCTCTTTGAACGTTATTCACCGCAGGGGGTGATTCATTTTGCGGCCGAAACCCATGTCGATAAAAGCATTGCCGGGCCTGAAATATTCATCACCACAAATGTTTTAGGTACACTGCGTCTCCTTGAATGCTCGGTGGCTCATAAAGTGGAACGTTTTCACCAGGTATCAACTGATGAGGTGTATGGTTCTCTCGGTCCCTCCGATGAGCCCTTTACCGAGGATAGTCCGCTTGCACCCAATAATCCCTACAGCGCCTCTAAGGCCGCTGCCGACTTGCTCGTGCGCTCCTACCACAAAACCTTTGGACTTAATGTGGTCATTACGCGCTGTTCAAATAACTATGGCCCGCACCAAGATGATTCGAAACTGATACCGCTCTTTATTAAAAAATTGCTGGCGGGAGAATCAGTTCCGCTGTATGGGGATGGCTCGAATATCCGTGACTGGCTGCATGTAGAGGACCATGTGCGGGCCATCGATGTGGTATTTAACAAGGGAACCTCGGGAGGGGTGTATAACGTCGGTGGGGGTACTGAGCTTTCAAATAAGGAGCTGGTCAGCCGACTGCTGACGCTCACCGGCCGAGACGAAAGCGCAATCAACCATGTAGCTGACCGAAAAGGCCATGACTTTAGATATGCCTTACGGTCAGAAAAGCTGATAAAATCGTTAGGTTGGATACCTCTGGTTGATTTTGATTCTGGTCTTGACAAGACTATTGAGCAAATTAAGGCGCCCTAGGCTTTGTCCTACCTGTATTTTGTTTAGCCACCGCTCCGTATAATTCTTAGGTAATTTGTGACCCGATTGTAAAAAATAACTACTTTTATTAGTCTCTTATAGATCAGTGTAGGAATCATTTTTTTAACAGATCCCATTTTTCTACTTTTTAAAGGCGGCGGCTCTGGTTGATGCCGCCTTTCTCGTGTGGGATATAAGCCACGCGACTGTAGTGAATAACCCGGGTCACTGTGATCATCGTCGATATTAGCAAATAATTCTTGCTTTGGTAGCGCCATGCGTATGGGTAACCAGCTTTTACACCCGCCACCTTTTTCAAAATTGAAAGGCGTTTGTTTGGGGTACGGTCGAAGGAATAGTGACGTTTTGTTAATGATTTTTTTGAACAAGGAATTAGAAAATACACCAGCCATGCTGATTATGAAAATGTTATAGTCTTTCTCTATTTCATTAAAATCACGCTTAGTGAGTGTAAAAATCGAACATCGGGCACCTTCGGTTTTGGGTATGGCCTTATAAGGCTTAAGAAGCTTGCCTGAGTGCCACCACGAATACTCTAAGTAGTCTGCGCCACCGGCGTGCATTTCTTGTAAAAGATCACCATAGACTTCAGTAGGAGCAATATTGAGATGGTCCTCGAGCCAGAATAGTACGTAGTCTCCAGTGATGCTATGGAGCATCTGGCGAGTGTCGTTAAACCATCCTTGTGGACTTTCGAGTGAGAAAGTTACTAATTTATCGCCAATCTGCTCGCGGAGAAATGAGAGAGTTTTTTCCGCATGAAGTCCGCGGGCATTCACTACCCACTCACTCGCGCCAATGTTGGCAATAGAGTGGAAAGAGTCGACCATCCGTTGAAATCGCTCATCACTGTCGATTCTAAAATTGGCAAAAATAGTGAGTGTGGGCATAACGGTGACTACATCTTTTCATACTTTAAAGGTTTTTCATACACCAAAAGCGGGAGAGTCGGTCAAGCACCGGTTGCTTTTTTGTATAGCTTATGCTATAATAATAGGTAGATTTTGCGCCTCCCGTCACCCCCGAACTAGGACAGTGTGCTCATAATAATACTCCCGTGGACTTCTAAACCCAAGACACTCCCTTGGTCGGTCGTTAAGGAAGGCGTGGATTTCATCCAAATCTTC
>JALHRC010000010.1 GCA_022841645.1 Minisyncoccota bacterium | reverse complement strand
GGTTGTTTCTGGTCTGACTTCCGAAGAAGTCTCTATGTGCGGGCCGTCTCGGGCTAGAACCGTGGGTCGTCAAGCCCTGCCTGACAGAAGCATTCAATTTTACACTACTCTCCCGAAGCGTCTCGGGCGCGGTCCACTTCTATAATTTGTAACATGTTACTTTTTAGTACAGATGGTATTATCAGAAGACTATGTATACCAAGAAATTTATCCTTCATGACTATAAACGCTGCCCCTTTTGTATTCGAGTGCGCATTATGTTGTATCTTAAGGATATTCCATACGAAGTTGTAGAGGAACCACTTCGAGAGTGGACCGATTGGATGAAAGATTGGTCGAGTAAAAACAATGAACGACCACGAGTACCCATACTGCGTGAAATAAAAAGTGACGATAGTGAAGTTGTGTACACTGAATCGAATCAAATCAATCTCATGCTTGATGATCGAGATGGAAACCCAGTGTATACTCCAACCAAAGAATCGCCAGAGTACCAGAAAATGATTGATTGGTTTGATTGGTGCGACAATACCATGAAGCCACTTTTAGACACTTACAAATACGGCGAGAACGGTGAGTTTGATGCTAGTAAAGTACAGACACACGCTCAAGCATTGGCGAGTGAGCTCAACAAGTTAAAAACTGAATTAGTAACCGGTAATTACTTACTTGGACCAAAAATGACTCTGGCTGACATCGCGATCATTCCATTCATTCGTCAAATAATGCGCACTCGTGGTGGTGAGTTCAATTTTTCACAGTTTCCGAATGTACTGGGCTGGACACTTAATTTAACTGAAGCAGCCTGGTTCCAAACAGACGCGATGAGAGACGAGGGAGCTAGAGACGGTTTTTAGGTAGAAAACCTACCAATCTGGAGTTGTAATATATATAAGTAATTAAGAAAATTATGCGACGATACAAACTATACATTGAAGAATACTGTCCGTACTGTAACAAGGTGAGACAAGCCTTGCCGCAGCTTGGGCTTTCAGAAGAGCATGATGTCGAGATTAAAAACCGGTCTGCTGGCAATAACCGTGAGGAACTACTCGCTCTTGGAGGAAGTCCACAGGTTCCGTATCTGGTTGATACAAAAACTAGTAAGGCCATGTACGAATCTGGTGACATTATTGCCTACCTACAAGAACAAATATCACTAAACAAATAACTGTGAAAGAATATGATTTAATTGTCATCGGTGCAGGGGCTGGTACTAAAATCTCGACACCAGCTGCTCGCTTGGGCAAGAAAGTAGCCATCATCGAACAAGAAGCGGTCGGCGGAACGTGTCTTAATCGTGGGTGTATCCCATCAAAAATGCTTATCCACCCAGCCAACGTGCTTACTCACTACCGATCATTAACTAAGCATTACATCACGCCCGGACAAGAAGCGGTAGATTTTGCTAGCCTGGTCAATCGTATCAACGAAGCCATCGACCATGAGAGCGATTCAGCCGAAGTGAGTTACGACTCTATATCCACACTAGATCTCTATAAGGGTGAGGCACAATTCATTGATAACCATTCGGTGCGAGTACAAGAAGAAGTATTGACGGCACCGGTGATTGTGATTGCGGTCGGTTCTCGTCCGTCAATTCCTCCTATACCTGGTTTAGCAGACACCCCATTTATGACCAGCAAAGAAGCGTTGCGTAACACAACCTTACCCAAAAAACTTATCGTCATCGGCGGCGGCTATATTGGCACCGAACTTGGTCATGCCTACCAGAGCTACGGCACCGAAACAGTCTTCTTTGTGCGTGACTGCTACTTGAGTAGAGAGGACAAAGATGTGCGAACCTCATTTATGGAGGAATTTACAAAATCACATAAGACACATTTCGGTACGAGCAATCTGGCTGTTACTTATGAGGAAGGAGTATTTACGGTCACTGGCACCTCTGAAACTGGAGAAACCATTTCAGAGACAGCCGACGCACTATTAGTCGCTACCGGGGTAGCTTCAAACACTGACACTTTAGGGCTAAATAATACTGATATCAAGCTCACTAACCGGGGGTTTGTGGCGGTTAATGATCAGCTGAAAAGTACTGTCGAAGGTGTCTATGCTATCGGAGAATCGGCCGGAAAATTCTTTTTTCGACATAGTGCAAATTTTGAAGGTGAATATTTGTTCAATCATCTGTTTGGTAGTCAAGAAGATGCTAGAGAACCGATCAAATATCCACCAATGCCACATGCGGTGTTCTCTAGTCCTGAAATCGCTGCTATTGGTCCAACTGAAGAGGAGTTAAAAGAAGCTGGTGTGCCGTATGTAGTCGGGCGTAATGAATACCAGCACAGCGCCCAAGGTATGGCACGGTTACCGGAAGTTGGGTTTGTAAAACTACTCTTTCATAAAGAGACACAGGAGCTCTTGGCGGCACATATTATTGGCGAAGAGGCGTCAATTATGATCCATCAATTAATCCAGGCTATGCATCACAAAGCGACGCTCGATGACATACTCGCTGTGATTTATATCCACCCAACTTTACCTGAGGTGGTTCGTAATGCTGCCCGCAAAGCTAAGACGTTGTTAACTGAATGAACCCCCGATGGGGTATATTTGCAGTTCGGTATCTAAAAGTGCTGTCCGGACACGATCAGCAAAAAGCCAAGCGGCTTCTACCTCACGACTACTGACAAATCTGGTTTGGTCTCCATGAAAACCATCATGAAGTACGTTTGTGTAGGCTAGGCCGGATGTAAAGGCTGGTGTTCCAATATCGCCTGCAACAAGGTTTTTTTTATCATGAAGTGTGACACTTTTACTTGTAGTGTTGAACACCTTGAAGTCGCTAAGAGTGATAGTCGTGGTCGGCAAAAAAGAAAACGTAACGGTTTTTTTGTGAGTATGAGTATCTTTATCAGCACAACTGCATGATTCCTTATCTCGAAAAGTAATGACTGCTGAGGATTCGTCTTTTGCGAGCCCTTTACCACCCCGTAGTACGAACTTGGTCGCGTGCCAAGATGAATTGGGAAGTGTGAACACAAGCTCAAAAGCTGTTTCAGTCTGATTTTTTTCATCATGCGTTATATACCCCTCATACTGACCACGTGATAGGTGAGTGATGCGAGCATCATGTAATTGCTCGAGTGCAGTAGCTCGAGCAGACCGTATGGTTTCGGCTGACAATTGTTTTGGCATCTCAAGAGTGAGAAGTGCAAAAATTTCAAGAAGATGATTTTGCCCCACATCCCGCCAGGCACCGATTTGATCATATAACGCGATGCGATCATAGACGGTTTCAGTTTCAAGTAAGTTTATGGCGATACTATCAATTGATTTTGTGTCCCAAGCGAGCATACCAGTGTCGCCATGTATTCGAGTATGCACGATGTCATCTACAGTTGTCTTTGCAAGATAATGGTCAACTCGATACACTTGTGACTCATCGAGTGACGAACATAGTAATTGATCCAGTTTCTTAGCTGAAGCCAGGTCGGTGCCGTATGGTTTCTCTACGAACACTCTGGTAAATGAGTTCTGATTGTCACAAAGACTCACAAAATTTTGGTTTATGAGCTCAGAAATAGTCGCCTGTGTAACAGCTGGCGGAAGGGCAAAGTAATATAGTTTGTTGTGTACGATCGCGTGCTCGCGGTCGACCTTTTTTATTGTATCTAGTATTTCAGTCACTGTTTCTAGCTGTGTCACATCGCAAGAGATATAGGTGATGTGATTGATGTAGGCGTTGACAATATCTTTTGGCAGACCAACCTGTTCAAGTTCTTGGAGCAACCAGTCACGGTATGCTGCAGTCGAATACGGTTTGCGAGCCACAGCAATAAAGTGAAATGGATTTCCTCCGGCGCATGTATTGGTGAGTTCAACTAAGGCTGGGAATAATTTCTTGACCGCGAGATCTCCGGTCGCGCCAAGCATGACAAATATGGTCGGCTGTATCGGTGCTTCTTGTTTAGTTAAAATATCCATTAATTTAGTCAGTTACAGTAACGTCACCATAGAACGCAACATGACCAGTGATGACGGCCGCTCTATCACTCGGAGATTTATATTCCCACGCAGCTGCAGTCGCTACCTGGCCATCTACTACGACATCGTAGTAACTGGCGGTACCTTTCCAGGGGCAGACGGTCGTTTTTGTATTTGGCTGTAGAAGTTCCTTGTTTACAGCCGCCCAAGGAAAATAGTGGTTACCTTCAAGTTTAACCGTGTTTGTACTGTCGGCTATTAATTGATCATTAAAATATGCTTTGGCCAAGGTAATCGTATTTACAGTTATAATGAATATAGTGTACCCTAGAGTGGTAAGGAAAACATAATGCTCAACAAGAACACCTCTAGTGACAACCCACCGGAACTAGGTCTCGTGCCCTGGCGAAGAGACTTTTCCTCGGCCCTTGATGACGCTGGTAAAAGCGGTAAGCTAGTCTTGTTATTATTTCAAGAAATTCCTGGCTGTCGTACCTGCACTGACTTTGGTAAAAACGTACTAAGTAATGGTGACTTTATCGCGTTCGTAATGGAGAGCTTTATTCCAGTGGCTGTGTATAACAATCGACCAGGTAGTGATGTGGAAATTTTACAGCGATATAACGAACCGGCCTGGAATAATCCGGTCATACGCGTCGTTGACGGGTCTGGGCAAGATATTATCGAACGAATCGCTGACTGTTACGAACCTGTGTCTTTAATTAGAAAACTAAAATCGGCGCTGCCGTCTACATAAACGCTCAGTTGTAGCAACTCTCTTTCCAACACATGCCTAACTCATCTCAACAACTTACCAAAATCTTTAGAGCAATTGTCGAAGACAAAATGAACGCTCAATACACCCAAAAAGGCTGGGAGCCAGTCTATTCGGCACATCCACAAGCAAAGATTGTCATCATTGGACAAGCTCCTGGAAGAAAAGCTCAAGAAGGCGGTGTCCCGTGGGATGATCGTAGTGGCGACCGACTGCGAGACTGGATTGGGGTTGATCGTGAGACATTTTACGATCAATCACTGTTTTCTTTCTTGCCAATGGATTTTTATTTTCCGGGTACTGGTAAAAGCGGTGATTTGCCGCCACGTACCGAATTTGCGAAGAAGTGGCACGCTCAGATACTTGCGCTCATGCCTGAGATTCGGTTAAAGATACTAATTGGTCAATACGCTCAAAAATACTATCTGATGGAGACCCCAGTCTCAGTAACTGACACAATAAAGGAGTATAGAAAACATTTAAAAAACGGTATTATGGTACTACCACATCCTTCTCCTCGTAATCAAATTTGGCAAAAAAAGAACCCTTGGTTTGATAAGGAAGTATTGCCAAAGCTACGACGAGAAATTGCACGATTATTATCCTAAGGTGTAACAAAAAACCTACCAGTTGGTAGGTTTTTTGTTACACATCATGCCTAAATTGCCTGGAAGTATTCTTCAGCAATAACCATTCCTGAATCAGTGTTCCACGTCCTTTTTATTAACTCGTGCCAATCAATCTTTGAACCATCTTTCATGGTGAATCGGAAATGGAAATCTGAGATACTAGTATCATCTTCAACCCAGGATCCATGAAAAGTAATTTCATGAACTGTTTCAATGTTACCAGCAAAACTTTTCATTTTATCCACCATCTCAGCTTTAGATTCAGTTTTTGAACCGCCGTAATCAAAGGTTTTTACGTCTTCAGCAAAAAACTGTTCTACAGCAGCAACGATTTCACCCTTTTTTACTAGCTCGTTAAGTGCATCATTTCTTTCTTTAATATTCATATCTTTAAACTTATCAATACTAATATATTATGTCTCAATAACTTTATAATACAGAAAGCTTACCACAATCCCATTCGTTTTCTGAAAGAGATACTTTTGACGGAGAATGTCAATTAACCAAAGTCAAGTCTAATTTTTCATAAATTACGATAGTATTATCATGGAGGGGGACTTTGGGCGGCTGGGTACGTGGCTGTTCGCTGGCTGGAGGATCCTGATGTGTTCCTCACCACTAACTTCGGAGTGAAGCATGCACCTGAAAATTGAGAGCCAAACAGAGACATTTTCAAGTATTGGCGACCATGGCGAACCTACGCCATGCACTTCCTATGGCACTCTTTATCAAGTTAGATTCTGTATATGGAAACTATTTACCGCACTTACTTAGACATTCCGTTTGGCAGGCTGGGCTTACCAGCTAGCGATGAGACGCTGATATCTATCTACTGGGATCTTGCCTACAGTCAAACGGATGAACACATCCACAATCCGGCTGAGCGTAAACTGACGGCCGAGATAAAAGATGTGACTGAAAACGAGAATATTGTCTTGCAACAAACAGCCACTCAGTTACGTGGGTGTTTTACTAAAGACCGAAAAGAGTTTGGTTTACTCGTTGATCCACGCAGGATTGATTTCAAAAAATTAGCTGGGGAAAACCTATGCACTGTGCCGTACGACGAACAAACTGAGAAAGTGGCCGATAAAAAGAAAGCAAGATCAGTTGGTTCAGTTAACAATCAAAACCCATTGCCGACTGTCGTACCGTGTCATCGAGTGATTGACTCAAGGGGTCAATTAGCCGGTTTTGCTGGAGAAACTGACCTCAAACAGTGGTTACTTGATCATGAAACTAAAATCGATAACAAACATAATCATGACTAAGTGCGTTTTAGTTTCTGGCTGCTTGTCACATTACCGTGATCAGATTCTTGCGTATACCAAGGAAATATTTTCTGATACTGACAGTAAGGTAAACGTTTTATGGTGTATGTTTGCCACCAGCAAAGCCCAGGAGGAGACAAAATATCAAAACTATCGCACGTTGTACGACCCCTATTTCAATCAAAATCGTGAGGTGGAACATACGTTAGCTTCTGAAGAGTGTTTTGTAGAGGAGGTGCACTGGGCAGACGTGATTATCATTCATGGCGGAGGCAATAAACGACTACGAAAAATGTTACAGGCTGTAGACCTAAGCAAAACATTTAGAGATAAGATTATTGTTGCTCATTCTTCGGCGGCAAATTATTTAGCCGCTGCGGCTTGGTCGCCAGGCGGTCGAAAAGTAATCGCAGGTCGTGGAGTGGTACCAGTGAAGTTAATAACACACTATCGCTCCAGCACTAATGAAGATGAACGGGCTCCGACTGATTGGGATGTAGTGGTAAAAGCGGTTGGTGAATTCGGTGATACATCACTACCAGTTTGGACGCTCCGTGATGGAACTTTTAAAACCTGGCCTGAGAAGAGTCCCACTTAAGAACTACATGATAGCTGCGAACAACCGATTCTATCTCTGGCCCACGCAGGTTGTTTTTGAAACCATATCTCGTGTTCAGTCTGTTCATCATATGGATGTTTTAGTAACTCATAGACAGTTCGAAACAAAGTATAGTCATCGTTTTCGGCCGCTTCGATTACTTGACTAGCAATGTAATTACGAAAGACATATTTCGGGTTGACTTTATTCATTAGAGCCGCTCTTTCAGACTGAGAGATGGCCTCTGTACGTAATCTTGCAGCGTATGTATCTAGCCAGTCAAGCCACTTAGTTTTATCTGTTTCGGACACTACAGTGTAAGCATCATCGGTGATAAGTGATAAATGATTCCCTGGAGATGTTTCATCGAATTGAGATAGATGTCGCCAGAATCTGGTCATATCAAGTGGTTGTTCTTCAAGTAAGGTGAGCACCGACGCGATTAGCTCGGCGTCAGTATCTTGTGTGGTTTCTAGACCAAGCTTGTTTCGATACATGGTTTCTCGATCGGTGGCAAAACGTTCGTGATATTTATGTAAGGTGGTCTGAACACTGTCTGCATCACCAATAGCTAGAGCCAAAGCTCGTCCAAGTTGTCGGAGATTCCAGTAGGCAATATCTGACTGATTTCCGAACCGATAGCGACGGAATTGGTTATCGGTAGTATTCGGCGTCCAGTCTGGATCGAAGGCATCTAGCCAGCCGTACGGGCCGTAATCAATTGTCAAACCTAGTATAGACATGTTATCGGTATTCATGACACCATGAACAAAACCAACCCGTTCCCATTCAACCATCAGTTCTATTGTTCGGTTTACCACTTCTTCATAAAGCGCAAGATAGACATTGTCACTACAATTGGTCAGGTTTGGAAAATGAGTAGTGATGGTAAAGTCCAGTAGTTCCTGCAATCGCTCCTTATCACCACGACTTGCAAACAGCTCAAAGTTACCAAAACGTATAAAACTCTCCGCTGCTCTTGTTACAATCGCGCCTGGTTCGTGTGCTGGGTGTCCATCGTTGAGTACGTCTCGCAAAACTTTGTCTCCAGTTGTGACGAGTGCTAAAGAACGAGTGGTCGGAATTCCTAAATGATGCATCGCTTCAGCGCAGAGATATTCCCGAATAGAGGAACGAAGTACTGCTTTACCATCTGCCCCGCGTGAGTAGGGGGTTAACCCGGCTCCTTTTAGCTGTACGGTCCAAAATTGTGTCTTGCCTTCAAGTTCAGCAATATTTATTGCTCGACCATCACCAAGCTGACCAGCCCAGTTACCAAACTGATGACCGGCGTAGTTCATGGCCCAAGGTCGATAATCTGGTAATGCTGACAATCCACTCACATAATCTAGAAAGGATGAGTCATTGGAGTCAAGCCGCAGCTCATCACTGAGTTCAGAAATATGATGATGAAGCGTCGGGTCGCCGGGGTGTGCTGGATGTACATACGTGAAAAACTCCGCAACTGGCCGAGGGTAGTTCTCTGTTTCAGGATCTCCTGTTAGTTGTTTTATGAAAGTTGGTTTGATAGTAAGCTCTGGCATAGTTTAACGAGCCAGCGCCTGAATGATATTGTCGTAGAGTTCTTGGTGAGTAGACGTGTCGAAGGCCTCGTTATTATTTTCTTGTAACAATGCCCAGAGATAATTAGCGGTTTGTTCAAGTTCCTCGTGCATATTGTCTTGTGGATCGTAGTTGTCAGCGTCATCACTCGTGTTTTCGTGATCATGGAGATTTATTGGACTGTCTGGATCGTCACCCAAATCCACAATGGCCGCCACGGCGTGTAGCCCCCAATGTGGATACTCTTCAGCTACATTTTTTATTTGTTCGAGTAAATCGCTCAGTTCAAGCCCGTTCTCAAGTTGTTCTCGTACCCAAGTTGGGGTTTGCTCGCGCGCCCCTTTGTCGTCTAGAAGACAAGCACAGAATTCATTGAAAGTATTATTTTGTTCGTTCATAGGGTGATTTTACTATAGTGTATTTGTAAAACAAACAGCGTGCGGCTGGAGGCCGCACGCTGTTTGTTTTATGCTTCTTCCGGAGTTAGATAACTATCAAAGTAGATTGAATGACAGGTATAGCCTCCAGGGTTGTTTACCAGATAATCTTGGTGGTAGTCCTCAGCCACCCAGAAACGTCCTTGTGGTTCAAGAGTAGTCACCACCGGATCTGACCAACGTTCAGACTCATTGACGATGTCGATCATTTCTTCGGCAATCGCTTTCTCTTCGTCATTGGCGAAAAAGATAGCGCTGCGGTAACTCGATCCACGATCGTTTCCCTGTTGATTGAGTGTCGTTGGATTATGAATCTGGAAGAAGAAGTCAAGCAATTTCTTGTAACTTGTCTTTGTTGGATCGTAAGTAATCTCAACCGCTTCTGCGTGACCTGGATGATTTCGATAGGTTGGGTTTTCATTTTGACCGCCAGTGTACCCAACTTCGGTGTCAATCACGCCTGGCTGCTCACGGATGAGGTCTTCCAGTCCCCAGAAACACCCTCCTGCTAGTACTGCTTTTTTGTAGTTCTTTTCCATGTCTATGTTGGTTATCTTTTAATCAAATTCAGGCGTTGCACCCTGTGCTAATTTCAAACGTGTCCACACGTTCATATTAATGATGATAGCGGCGAATGTTGCAATGTCTTTCGTAGAATAAAACTTGGCTAAGGCATCATGTTTCTCTTGGAAGTTATCATCGTACCCTTTACACAACGCATCGGAGTAGGTGAGGACAGCTCGCTCCTTTTCGGTATATAGTCTGCTCGTTACCCAAGCACTAATTCCATCAATCTTGGCTGAATGAATGCCAGCCTCCCGCGCTTTTTCAGTGTGAAGGATCACACAGTACGAACACTGATTTTTTTGAGCGACTCGTAAACGAGTTAGTTGGGCTATCTGCGTATCAACCGGCAAATCAGCATTAAAGCCGTACGCTTTAGCCATCGCCTTAGCAAAGTCATGGAAGGGAATATCGTCCGGATTAAAGCGAGAGTCTTTGAAGGAAATAGTCTTTTCTTCCATAAACTAACTGGCTTGATGATCGAGACAAACACCGTTAATACAGTATCTATCATGACGACCAAAGTCTCTTTCACCATCGCCAGTACGCTCAGGACCGTCTGGGAACACATGTCCAAGATGTGCGTCACAGTTAGCGCAGCGCACTTCTGTACGACGCATGCCATGACTATCATCGTCAATATACTTAATGGCGTCTTTACTTACTGGATCAGTGAAGCTTGGCCATCCGGTGCCGGAGTCAAACTTTGTTTCCCCGTCAAATAACGCGGCGTTACACACTGCACAGCGAAACATACCTTCTTTATCGGCGTGTAATAGCTCACTACTACCCGGAGCTTCAGTACCACCTTCTCGAGCTACCCTGTAGAGTTCTGGGTTATCATCCCTAAGCTGTTTGTCTGTTTTCATACTCTATTTCATTTATTTTTAATACTCTAATTATACCAAAAACTGTCAAGTACTGCTTCTTTAAAGTGAGGATGCTATAGTGTGCTGTGTATGCATGATTCCTCAGTACTGTCGTTGCTTGTTTTTGTTGTTATTGGTCTTGTGACTTTAAACGCTATTTCTTACTATGCAAATAAACTGATTTCCTTACCAAACATCATTTGGACGCTCCTATTAGGAGTAACGTATGGCTTGGCAGTGCAGCTAACAGATCTCCCGTTACCAGAAGTGAGCCTTAGTCCGGAAGTCGTACTTTTTGTATTCGTGCCGCTCTTGGTGTTTGCAGCAACACAAAAGATCTGCCTGTTTCATTTTCGGAAAGTGGTACCGGCCGCCAGCTTGCTGGGTACAGTTGGTATTGTCATCAGTATGGGAGTGATTGCGTCGGTGCTGCACTTTGGATTTGCGTTTGATTGGCTATCATCGTTACTGTTTGGCGTCATAATGTCAGCCACTGATCCACTCGCCGTTGGCGCACTGTTGCATGGAAACAAACACACCTCACCTGACACCAAACTTTTGATTGAAGGAGAGTCTATTTTAAATGACGGTTTTGTGGTTACTGTGTTTGGTATATTGTTGGTGTTGTTGCTGGAACAAGAAGGGATCACTTGGACCACCAGCACAGGATTGTTTGTCAGTCACGTCGCTGGAGCGTTGCTCTTGGGTACAGCCTTGGCAAGAGTAACGCGTTGGCTCTTACGTGTATGGCATGAAGAGCATTTTACCTTTCAAATAAACCTCACCGTTGCCTTAGCTTTTGGAAGCTATCTACTGGCCGAACATCTCGGATTTTCTGGCATTTTGGCAGTGTTTGCGGCGGCGTTGGCTTTTGGGTACAAACCGGGTCCAAAGAACCGACAGATTGATGTCCGTAACTATGTCTGGGAATACTTTGAATACTTAGCCAACGCCGTGCTCTTCTTTCTTTTGGGAGCGAGTTTTATGGCGGGAATAGCATCTGTCGGTATGGCGATACCGCTACTGCTTGTGTCGCTAGCACTTCTATTTTTTGCCCGCTTGGTTTCAATTGGTATATTGTGGCCGGTAGTCGCGCGCATGTCGCTTACACTTACAAAGATTGACTTCTGGCTGCTCAATGTCGCTGGTGCTCGGGGTGCTGTATCGGTAGCGCTTATATTGTTACTGCCAGCTGAATTTGCCTACAAATCACTATTCTTAGGATTAGCATTTTATATGATCCTATTCTCATTGCTAGTCTATCCACTGATAACAAAATGGCTTTTAACACGTAATGACATGTAACTATGTACGGAATAATTAACACCAAAGCACCTGATTTACAATTTACCGAATGGCTTAAATCGGACAGTACAAAGGCGGATAGACCACTGACACTTACTAACCTTGGTCTTGGTCAAAAGCCACTTTTACTATTTTGTTTTCAATCGTGGTGTCCTGGTTGTTATTCTCACGGTTTCCCCGCGCTACAAAGAGTCCTAGAAAACAGACCAAAAGACCTTGCCGTAGCGGTGATTCAAACTGTGTTTGAGGGACATGACGTAAACACGTTTGAGAAGTTGGTGGAGACCAGAAAACAGTACGATATTGAAGTTCCATTTATTCAAGACAGTGGGGCCAATGCGCCTGACGGCCGACCGCAAACGATGGTCGCATACCAAACTGGCGGTACGCCATGGTTTATTGCTATTGATAAATCAGGGATTGTTACCTATAACGACTTCCGACTACAGTAAACAATAATCACACAATGGACCCTAACTGCAAAACAATTAATGAAGTAACCAGAAGCAAATCCAATCGCTTTATTGATCGGTTTGTCTACGTCGTTGCCTTTATTGGTCCAATTATGACGCTGCCACAACTTAAGGTCGTGTGGATTGATCATTTAGTCGAAGGATTATCGCTCTGGTCATGGGGTACGTACTTCTGTTTGTCAGCTTTTTGGCTATACTACGGAATTTCACGTCAAGACAAAGCCATTATTTTCTCGCAAATATTATGGCTCATGCTCTATGCGGCGGTGATTGTTGGTGTTGTGTACTTCAAATACTAACAGCAACTCACCTCAAAGACACCTTCTTCTTACTCAATACAATCTGTGAAGTAACACAGGAAAGGACGGCACGTTTTTCTTCAAACGTGCCGTCTTTAAGTAAAAACTTAACGTAGTCTTTCACGTCAATATCACTTACTGTAATCTTAATATTCTCACCAAGGAGTGACTTGCTAAACTTCTTATACCTTGTTACTTCTTCTCGCACTTTCTTTAAAACACTTGTTTCACTGAATGTAGTTGTATCAATCAGTGCTTGTAATTGCTCTATAAGTTCAGTTTCGTTTATATATCCGCACTTGCAGTGTTTATCTCTCGCCTTGGTACAGCCGTAATAGACGTGTGTATTAATTTTTCCATTCTTAAGCTTTTTGTATTTCTCGTCAGCACTAATACCTGAACCGCATAATCCACACGTCATCAACTTGGTAAAAGCAAACTCTTTTCCCTGCCGTGTCTTTAATTCGTTACCTTTAAGTTGTTCTTGTACTAAGTCAAACAACTCTTTCGTGATCAGCGGTTCGTGTTTACCTTGATACCAATTACCACTATTACGAGGGTACTCGAAGACACCGTAGTAGAAGTGGTTTTCGAGCAGTCGATAGATGTTACCGAGACTGAGTGGTTTCTTGCTTGGTAATGCTGTGAAGTTAAGTTCAAAGCGAAGCCAGTTGTACAGCTTACGACCTGACCACTTTTCATATGCCACCTTCTCAAACATTTTCTTAATGACTGGTGCACGTTCTGGGTCAATTAACGTCTCACACTTCCGATCCATGCGTTTTTGCTTTACATATCCGGTAGGTGCTGGAGCTGGCCACAACCCCATCTCCACCCGCGTCTTAAGTCCACGCTTCACATTGATACTCTTGTTATCGTTCTCAAGCTTCGCTTGCGAACAGAGAATCATTAAGAGAAACTTTTCACTCGGGTTGTTGGTGAATGTTTGCCCATTAGCTCTGATTTCGACCAGTAGCTTTTGATCCATGAGGTCAACTAACTCACCAAGGTCTCCAGCGTTACGACTCAAACGGTCTGGATGCCATACGATAATGCCGTTGAATTTACCTTGTCTAATATCTTCAAGAATTTCTCGAAAAACTGGTCGTTGACCTGACGCTTTCGCAGAGTGTGCCTCACGTCGTACTTCAACAATATCGAGATTCTCACGAGCTGCCATTTCCATCATCTCTTTGACTTGAGAGTCAATACTCAATACTTGTCGTTCTTCTGATTCAGTACTCTTGCGAGCATAGAGAAGATATTTAACGGGTGCAGTTGGTGGTTGTATTTGCTGTCCTAACTTGGCAGATATTTGTGCGGTTTCCATAAGTAATTAATGACAGAATCGCACGAAATGCATAGCTATGCAGAACAACCGATACATCGCATACTCGCATCTCGCCCTTAGCAACTGCATATTTTGGCGATATTATGACGTGCGTAATAGCAAAGTTTGAGCTATTATGTTCATCACAACACCTAACCCAACGACTCTGTCGTTGGTATGGTTCACAAATCCCACGCGAGTAGAAACGGCCACATAAGCCGGCACTTACTCGCGTGGGTTCATATCCGAAAGGATATGGGATAGCTTCCGAAAGGTCGCTGTCGTCGGTCTTGTGTGGCCATTTGTGTTCCTCAAGATTTTTATAATTAAAACCCACGCGAAATTATGGAAACAAAAGAAACTAAAATCACTCTAGGTTTAATAGTCGGGTGGATACTTGGCGTATTAGTCGGTATCGCTGGAGTCGGACTACTCTTCACTGAGCCAGTGCCCGGCATATTATTTCTCTTACTAGCACTAGTGTTGTTGCCGCCAGTGAACCGAATGCTGAAAGAAAAATTTAATCTGTCACTCTCAGGTGGTGTGAAAGTCGTATTAGTAATTGTTCTCTTTGGTATTGCTGGCGCGACCATGGATACTGAGTCAACTTCTACTAGTAATCCAGTTGTAGAAAATACGCCTCAAGAAGTGGTTGCAGAATCAGAAGCGGATACTGAATCAAGTGAGAATGTAGATGAACCAGAAACGGTCGTACAAGAATCCGCTGATGTTGTAGTTGAAACAAACCCTGAGCCAGTTGTCGAAACACTAGTAGTAACCCAAAACCAACCCACTCTAGGTGAAAAACAAGCGATCCGAGCCGCACAAAACTACATCGACTTTAGAGCTTTTTCAAAATCAGGTCTCATCGAACAATTAGAGTTTGAGGGGTACTCACGCACTGAGGCTGAGTATGGTGTAGAAAACATCACAGTAGACTGGAACGAGCAAGCTGCTTTGTCAGCTAAAGCATATCTTGAATACAGTAATTTCTCTCGAAGCGGCCTCATTGAACAGTTAAAGTTTGAAGGATTCACTACCGCACAAGCTCAATACGGAGCAACAGCTGTCGGATACTAGTGACGTCGTCGTCTTCGACTTTCAGGGGTATCTACTGTTTGAATCCGTTCTTTAGCGGCTGGCGTTAAACAATCAACGTCTTGCAGAACATCACGATAATCGTGGTACCAGCAGGTGCTGTCTTCGATTGGTCCAGATCCGAAGAACGCAATCAGGAATGTACTTTCTCTGGTAAATTCTTCAACTATTTTGTGAATCAGAAGTGAAAAAGCATCAGCCAGATCGTCATGCTTTTCAACACCAAACCCTACCATCTGCTCGATGAGACGTTCACAGCCTTTATCTGGAAACAAGATGGTGCCTTTCTGAATCATAGAGGATGTCAGTGCAAGTCGTGTGCGCTTATCATTTTTAGGCTTTACTGAGATTGCCTTTACTCCCTGTGAGTCGAGCATTTGTGGCAAGGCATCTTGGTAAGCAACACTTTCAACAATTAACTCATCATTGCGACCGGTTAAGTGGGTGCTACTGTGATGCTTCATTAGTTCCACTTGCTGAGGGAACGTCAGTCGCTTATTGACTAAGTGAGGTTCGCAAAAGATACGTAGTGCTTCGTTGCGACCAAATATTCGTGCTGTGACCATGGCGGTACAGTCGGCTGTGTCTTTTTGTGAGATGGCGAGATCAACACCAGTATAGGTAGCCCGATATGCTTTGCTCGATTCTGGCGGTATTTTGTCAGCATAGTAATAGCACAGCCACTCAGGGTGAATAACTTGGTCATCATCAGGAATAATATTGAGGAGATATTCTCGTTGCCACGCAATCTCGTCACCAATCTTTTTACGCTCTTTTTCGATTGATGTTAGAGTCGGAAACTTCCCTGGCCAGGCAGATTTATTATCTTTCGTAACCAGTGCACAAGACATGAACGTACCGTCTAACTCTTGTTTCATAACTCGGTCACGTAGTCGCATGAGGAGTGAGTCTTCGTGTAGCAGGTTTCCGATTACAATCAGTCGAGTACTTTGGTCACCAGCTGGAATCACGTCACCAGTAAGCCATTGATATGTTTTATTACGACCCTCACGGGTTTTGGTAGAAGCCACATCCTCCACGTCGTCACAAATGAATAAGTCCGGTCGGTGCTGATGATGACGCAATCCTCGAATACTTTGCTCAGATGAAGCAACGGTGATACGGGCTTTAGTGTTCGAGAACACAATGGAGTGCGAACCCCACTCATCAGATTCCTCACTAAACGGCCCAAGGTCGTTCTTAAGGAGCTGATTATTCTCCAGTTCGTTGCGAATATTCATCATGTGTTGTTTGGCTTGCACACGAGTCTGACAGAAAATAATCACAAACTTCTTTTGCTGTTGACCAAGAATTGACCAGATCGGAAACGCAGTGGTCACAATCGTTGACTTACCTGAGCCACGAAACGCCACCACAAACAAATTCTCATCAGGTTCGTTCTCTAGCTTGCCAATCAAGTCACGCTGAAAGTTTGCCGTTGGAAACTGCACGTAATGAGCAAAATAGAAATGGAAGAAGTAGTTAAAGCTTCCACCCATAATCTGCTGACGCACCACCCGGTCTTTCTTCATTGATTCAAACAGTTCTTCAGTAATGGGGTTATTATTTTTCATAATCATGATCTTTAGATGGAATAATTTTGGCCATTTCGAGTGCTTTGCGGACAGTGGCCTCTTGTTCAGGACTAAGTTCTTCAATCTCACCAATACGAGTGACTTCAAGCTTGTCTTTGTATGCCGGATGACGTTTATTGAGCCAGAAGCGAACAGCTGAGAAGTTCTTCTCTTTAATCAATTGAAGGAGCTGACTTTCACTCATGTCATTCACAAACTCCACACCGTCAGCTAAGGCTTCATCAAACTGCTTAGCAAAATCTTTGTCTTCACGTTTCCAGCGATAGACAGTATTGCGAGAGACGCCAACCTTCTCGCACGCCACCTGCACGATTGGTACTTTGCGTAACTCTTCGAGGAACTTCTTTGAATACTTAGGCTTTTTCATAGAAGTGTTTGATTAACTGGGCTTTTTGTCCAGTGAGTTTCTCGTATCGACGTCGCACTACTTCACAAAACACCGGATTTTGCTCAATGGTGTGTACACGACGACCGAGTGACTCAGCTGCTATTAAAGTGCTACCCGAACCAGCGAAGGAATCAAGAATGATATCGTCAGGCTTGGTACAACGCTTGATGGCTTTCTCATGTAGTGACGGTGGTTTTGAGGTTGGGTGTTCGTATTCGCTAGCTTTCAGACGCTTGGCTGTCCAGACGTTGTGCAGGTCTTCGAGTAACTGGTTGCCGGTGCCAAGTTCAGGATTTAAGACTTCAGTCGCATCTTTCACTGACTCAGTTAGGTATGGAGACCCAAGCGTGCCGTATACGCACATCTCAACAACTTTGTTGAAGGCAACGGTTGGTGTTGGTGACGCGTTATTCTTTAGCCAGATATTGAGACGGCGGTTCTTGATATCGAGTTCGTCATAGAGGGTCTGGAATACCCACACCCATGCTTCGTCGCACCAATAGAAGACATGAGTATCCTTGGTTGTGACTGCCAGCGCGGCTTCGAGTGTTTGCTTGATAAAGGCTTTGTATTGCTCCGGTTTCTTGTCATCATCGACCTTTCCACCGTATGAAGCTTTATTGCCGACACCTTTGTCGTAGTCCAAATTTATGTTGTATGGCGGGTCAGAGTATATGAAGCTAGTCTTGTCCTGTCCGAACAATGCCTTGACTGCTTCACTATCAGTACAGTCAGCACAGAGAAGTTTGTGCTTTCCAAGCACGAGCAGGTCACCAGATTCGATATCGGTGTCCTTAGCTTCTTCGACTGCCGTTTCTTCATCAAAACTGTCATCTTCAGCTTTTAGGTCCTCGTCCCAGAACGAAGCGAGTTCGAGGTCGTCAAATCCAGCATCAGACAGTAATTCGAGGTCAAAGCTCTTGAGTGCTTCAAAATCCCAGTCGCCAGTGACTTTGTTCGAGGTGATCAGGTATTGCTCGTATTCTTTCTTGGTGAGCTTACGGTTGGGTACACGCACATCAATCTCCTCGTGACCACGGTCGAGTAATTGCATCACCTTAAGACGTTGATGCCCTGCAATCACCTTATTGTCGGTATCGATTGCTGGTATCTCGACCAAGTTAAACTTTTCAAGGCTTCGTTTCAGCTTCTTGAGTTGAACATCGCTTAGAGTACGGGGATTGCGCTCGTACGGGACTAAGTCGTTAATAATACGAGTTTCAGTGTGCCAAATTAGCTTCTTCATATTGAAATACGCTTACCTAATAAATTGGTAAGCGTATTAGACACTAGACTGTATCGTTTCTTGGTTACGAGTTATCGGACGATATCTCTTCACCAATACTGATACTGAGTTTCTGCTTTGTGAGACTGACGATCTTTTTAATATTAGCGATGTCCATATCATCGTCCCTAGTCTCTGCATAATAGAGGGAATAGGATATCTCTTCTAGAGGACGCTTATCACCCCCAGCTCGCATTTCACGGGCTTGGTTGTACAGTTCGAAGATACGATAATCACGGTCAAAATTCTTCCACTCTTGGTTACGATCTAAACCAGTGCGATACCATGCCTGTTCTTTTTTAATAAAACCCCAGTTACTAACAATATCCTCTTTGGTCGTCCATGGAAAAATCCGTACATACATTTCCATCTGGCTTGTCTTTTCATTACGCCTGTGATTCACCACCACTGATTGACTGAGAATCTCATCTCTACCTAGGAAGATGTAGTAGGTGAGAAAACCTATAAACTCTTTATCTTTGGGATCAAAATCGTACTTAGCTGCCACATCACGTAGATATGAACCGTATATGGGTGGCACTAATTCAGATTTTTCTCGCTCGTACTCATCATACTTTTCAACACCATATATCTTCTTATCTTCAGGGTTTGCGTACTTATGCCACAACACTTTTACCTCTGCTGATCGATCACGTTCACTCCAAATCTGCCAAAATCGCTCGTTCCATGCGAGATAGTCCTTATATGAATCAAAACCGTTTTCTGGTACAGGTACACCATATTTTGCAAACTGGTCTTTGAGCCACTGAATATCAAGCTGAAAAGCCTGATTTTTAAGCAGGGCTTTGATTTTGTAGTATCGCTGGTCGTATACCGGCTTGGACATTTAATAACTATACTCTCGTTTTAACTACGAAACACTATCTAGTAACTGACTACACTGAGAATACCCTTATTTTTAGTATAATTGACATATTCTCAGCATCGGGATGTTATGACAATATGGAAGAAAATCAGAATGAAAACAAGAAATTCACACTAAAGCAGCGGTTTTTACTGTTTGTTTTCCGCTCACAGCAATTAGCTCGTGCTTGGTTGTTGCAAAAGAAGAAGTTGGCGATTGAAACAGTAGACACATTTTATTTTCAGGCTCTTATTTTCACCATATTGCTGTGCGGTACGCACTACGTGTTAGAGCTGTACAAACTACGCTTCACCGAAGATCAACTGATTAGTATTGGTCTAGCGGTCGCTGGAGTAATTGGTGCGTCTATCGCTATCGTTTTCTCGTTCTCTACATTTATTCTCCAGAGTACCGCTGATCTGTTCTCAACACAGTACCTCAACAAATTCATTCAGGATAAAAATGAAAAGTATATCTTTTGGAGCTTAGTAGCACTGACATTTGCATCAACCCTTGTCCCGATCTTTGCGTTTAGTGAAACTTTCGAGGTTTTACTAGGCATTCTGTCTATAGCTTTTCTGCTCATTTACTCACTATACAAACAACTTCGTCAGCGCATTAATCCTGAGACAACGCTCAATAAGATTAAGGGTGATGCTTTTTATCACTTGCAGTACGCACGGCGTGAACTAGAGAAACAGGCAAATATACAGAACAAGATTTATGAACAAGAGGAACGAGAAGAAAAGCTGACGTTAGCAATTCAATACAAAGCGTACCCTCAATGGAACGCACCGACACTGGAGAATGTTAAATATTTATATGAGATTGGGTTACGACTTCTTTCAAAGAATGAAATCAACTCGTTCAATCTGACACTTAAGTACATTCATGACGTGTATATTGAGCACCTACGATTACGTAGCGAGCAAATTATGTGTGTACCGGCTAGCTTCTGGGGTACATACACATTTGAGGATGAGAATTTCACTTCTTCGACATTAGAGTATCTTGAGTCAATCAGTCATCGCTTGATACAGGAAAAGCGAAAAGAGAACATCTATTATCTGCTCACCGTCTACGAAAGTATTCTCGGTGCCGCCCTGCAGTTCAAGTATGCAGACCAGAATATGTACAACCAAGGTGAGAACCCAATCCTAAGTTTAGTATTGGGCTACTATATTGGCTTCATCGACAAGCTCACCGAATCAAACGAGCGGGATTGGATTTGGGAGTCGTTAAAGTCACTCACTAAGGTATCTAATGGTGTACTAGGTAAAGGGTATAACCACTTTAACCACAATCAAATCAACGATGTTATCGATCGAATCGTAGTACATTGTTTGAAAAATAATCAGCCCGAAAGCTTAACCAAGCAAGCTGTATCGGTGTACCTCAGTCAGGCGAAGGTTGGCTGGAATCAATATCCAGATGAAGAAATATTCTGGCAGGATTTGTTCAAGGGTCTCCAGAAGAGTACGCTAGCATTAGCAATTTCAAGCGAGATGAATCTCACATCGAGCGAGCTGTATCTCGGTTTTAACGAATGGCTTACGCTTGTGTGCAATACTATTGTTGGGTTAGAAGATGGCGAAGACAAGCAAAGAGCATTTGATGATTTTATTGCACTACTTGAGCGATGGAGTGATTACTTACTCGATTTTGCTTGGGCTACTGGTCTGGAAAATAAACAGATGGGTCTGCAAATTATCCAAGCAGTTAATTGTAATTTAAGAATTATATATTTCCTCAATAATAAGTTCGATAAAGATATAGCTGGTCTATATCGAACTCAAATGAATATTCTCAGCTGGTATTTCCATAATGTTGAGGAAGTTGATAGTAGTCATTTGTTTAATTTAGAGATTGTTCAGGAAACTCTTATTAACGAAGTGCGGAGTAACTTAAGCGAGAATTTTTTTGATCCGAAGTTTGCCATTGAGCTATACATCCAGCTGGTGAAGAATCACTTTGATAAGGTGTCGCTGGGACACGGATACAACCATCCGCGAGTAATTAAAAAGCTGGTTTATCTTGGACTACTATTCCAAAAGTACGGAAAAGACTCGGCGAATTTGGTCGAGCTAATAGATAATTTGAATAAGCGATACATAATCTTGAATCAAGATTATTGGAAAATGAAGAAAGAACATCCAACACTTTCAGGTCCTACCATGCACCAACTCTGCGTAGAACTCCATGAACTAGAGAATGACTTGTTCTCGTATAACAGAAGCGTGAATCACGGAGCTAAGATGATTTTAAAACATGAAATAACTCAGGAAATCTGGGATGAGTTTGTAGCAAAGATTGAATGGTGTAAGGGTATTAAGTACGAGACACGAAGCTCTCTTTTCTAAGACTTATGGAAGATTGATTTATCCCACGAAAATTACTGCGGAAGTTGATTATTGGGCTTTTTATAGTTGCTCTAATTTGGGGAGTAGTGAGTGGTGACATGGCGAATACTGGAAAGTTGATTATGGAAGGAACAAAGCCTTTGGCTGAGCGAATTGAGAAGCGATTACTGCGAGTATTCGAACGAGCGCTGAATGTTCAGGAGGAAGAAGAAAGTGACAATGGAGTGTAACGTTACAGTACTGCGATCAGTGTAACTTTTGTCACTTTTTGTATAACGAATTCGAGCTAGTACGACTTGCTTCAAAATGAAGCGTCTCGTGCTAGCTCGACTTGGCGGAGGGAGTGAGATTCGAACTCACGGTCCGGTTTCCCAGACTCTTGTTTTCAAGACAAGCGCGTTAGACCACTCCGCCATCCCTCCAAGGATTGTGTATGTAGGAACGTTTTGTTTGTAACAAAGCGTTCGGTTTGTCATCCCTCCAGGGCTTCTCGGTTTATTTAGGGTGGTGGGGCACCACCTTGGCAACAGATACTAGCAGAGCAAGGGCGAAAAGTACACCGCCGTCGTGCTACAATTTTTTGCAATGGATGGCGTACGCGCAGTCAGTTGGGAAGCCCCCGAATTCTACTTCACCGAGAAAAAAGGTGACTGGTATTTCGCCTTAAGTATTATCGTGGCGGGGTGTGTGGGAGCAGCCCTTCTTTTGGGCAATTTTCTCTTCGCCCTCCTTGCGCTTATCGGTGGGGCAGCCTTAGCACTCTCGGCCAGCAAGCGGCCGGCAACTGTGCCGTTTGCGGTCACGGTTCGCGGGGTGAGGCTTGGTAATCGACTATACCCCTTTAGTCACCTTAATGCCTACTACATCGATGAGGAAGATCCACGTGGCCCCCACCTCCTCCTCTTGGCCAAACGGAAGTTTATGCCACTTATGATCATGCCTATCCCGCCTGATTACCTCGATGAGGTAGAGGACATCATGCGTGGTCGCCTACCTGAGCGTCACCTCGAAGAACCGCTCTTCGTGAAGCTACTGGAATATTTTGGATTTTGAGGTATTATCTCGGGGCGTCTTTCAGGGGCGCGCGAGGTATACAGCGCTCCCATAGTTTAATGGATAGAATGCAGGTTTGCGGTATCTGCGATCCAGGTTCGATTCCTGGTGGGAGCACAACCGGCCGGCCCCCACACTATTAGTGTCGGCGCCGTTGCCGTTTGGCTTCCGACAGGAATCGAACCCCACCGGCGGGGACCCGACGTAGCGAAGCGAAGGACGGGCGGCGGTGGGGCGGGGTCGCGACTGCGCGACGATTTGGAGCTAAAAGCGAACAAATTGTCCGCAGGGGTGACCGATTCCTGGTGGGAGCACCACCGTACAACTAAAAACCACCAGTCAATTTGACTGGTGGTTTTTAGTTGTAGCACCATGCCTGCGCATGGTGCGGGCGGTGGTGCTAGGCGGAGCCATGTTTTCTGCTCCTTTCCTGGAGCAGAAAACAGGTGAGCCGAGGCCGACACGCACTTATTAGAATTAGAGCGCAGCGCGCCCCTTCGGCGCTGCCGTTGGAAGTACTCCTGGGGTGAATAATTATAATTAGTGACGTGGGCCACAAGGATGTATCGCTGACAACGAGCCGACTACTGAACTAGTAGAGTTCGATTCCTGCTGGCACCACAACAGCTTTGACAGCTCTAGCTACGTGCCGTAGGGTACCTAAGGAAGCACAAGGAACCAAAACATGTCCAACGCTATCAGGGTGTGGGTGGCGATTGCCCTCGTTGCAATGGCTTGGCTACTCCTCATATCACCACTGGCGCTTGCCTACACCTTTTTAGCGGGGTGGAGTGGGCACGCCTTCCTGGTTGTGTGGATGTTGTCGGGTGTCTGTATACCGATACTGGTGTGTCTTGGAAGCGTGCCGGTTGAGGCACCACCGGCCACACATACGACTAGGGTAAGCCCCTACTTCTGGTGGCTGCTGGCTGCACTCATGTTGCCGATCGGAGTGAATATCAGCGCGCACTGGATGAATGGGGTGGGGTGGCATGACACTGCACGGCACCTACACGCAGTGCGGTCACTGTCATGTCTGACCGCAGTCGCTGCGATGCTTTTCGCGGCGTTTGTGTGGTCACCGGGTCCATACCTCCGCCGTTGCTTTCGGGCCATTACTGACCATGGATGGTATCCCTTCTGGCTGGCGTGGCGACTCGTGTGGTTCAGGTGGTTGCGATGAGCCGATGGTGGAGAAGGTTTTGCGGCCCGCAGCTCTGCTGCGGGCCGTTCTGCTTTTTATACTCTCATGCTATCCTCTTCCCATGCGCATTCTCGGCATTGATTTTGGCACCAAACGGGTAGGGCTCGCCCTTACTGATGAAGACGGCATGATGGGTTTCCCTCTTATGGTGATACCAAATGACGGGAAGCTTCTTTCAACCATTACCAGTATCATTGAAGAAAAAAAGGTCGGTGAGATCGTGATCGGGCAGTCTATCGGGAATGACGGAAAACCAAATGCGGTGATGGGTGCGATTCAAGAGTTGATCGGTGATCTTACACTCGCAGTGGGACTACCAATCCACCTTGAGCCAGAGCACTACTCCACCCAAGCGGCACTTCGTCTCCAAGGACGCAACCAGGCCACCGATGCTGCCGCTGCTGCTATTTTGCTCAATAGCTACCTTGAACGCACTCGTTAATATTTTCATATGGATACCATTTCGTACGAGCAGTTTGCCGCCCTGGAGATAAAAATCGGAACCATCACTGCGGTGGAAGTGGTACCTGACGCCGACAAGCTCCTCAAACTCACTGTTGATGTAGGTGAAGAGACCCCCCGGCAAATAGTTTCAGGCATCAGGACATTTTTTTCCGACCCACAGGAACTGGTGGGGAAGCAGTGTCCGTTTCTTACCAATCTCGCACCTCGGACCATTCGCGGTCTTGAGAGCCAAGGGATGATTCTCGCTGCTGGTGATGGTGAGGCGTTTGCCTTGCTGCATCCGGGTAGCGTACTTTCGTCTGGTACTAAGGTGCGTTAATTTTCAACCACCGCAAAGATGTGAGTTGGTCCATCAATTGGGACCAGTGGGGACGTATACTAAGGGCACAATACTTTGTATGGGTGTCCTTTCTCATGTTGTGCGGCGCGTGCCGCCGCCCCGCTATCTTACTTTGCCCAGCGTCGGGGTAGATATTTCTGATACTTCGATAAAGTACGTCACGCTCTCTCCGGGACGCCGGGGCAAGGGGCGCAAACTACTCTCCTGGGGTGACATCGACATCCCCTCCGGTGTGCTTAGTCGTGGAGAGGTAAACGATATTACTCAGCTCTCGGCGGTACTACGTGAATTTAAACAAAAGACCCGCGCAGAATTTGTGCGGGTGTCCTTGCCTGAAGAGCGAGCCTATCTCTTTGAGACCGAGCTCAAACGCGATGTGCCCCAGCGTGAGATTCGCAATACGCTAGAATTTCGTTTAGAAGAAAACGTACCGATTCCGTCGCGGGATGTGTACTTTGACTACGCCGTGTTGCCGACAACCGGTAAGGGTGAGGGTGAAAAGAGAGTCGTTGTTGCTGCCTACGCTCGCGACACACTTACCAAGTACCACGAAGCTTGTGTGGCGGCTGGCCTGGTGCCCCTTTCCTTTGAGGTAGAAGCACAGGCGATGGCGCGGGCGGTGGTACCCACAAAATCTACCGGAACGGTGATGGTGGTCGACTTTGGCAAGACACGTACTGGGGTGGGGATCGTTACCGATGGCCTACTTCTCTACACCTCCACCATCGACATTGGTGGCGGGAGCCTTTCACAAGTGATGCGCAAGGTGCTCGGCGAACGGGCGGAAGCCGAGCTTACGGAAATCAAAAACACCCAAGGTCTTATCCGAGGTGCCGATGATTCACGTGTACATGACGCCCTTATTGGGACTATCTCGGTAGTGAAGGACGAATTAGCTGCCCGCATGCAGTATTGGCATCTGAAAGAGAACACCCACCCGTCGCGACGCATTGGTGCGGTGATACTGTGTGGCGGTAGCGTGAATCTCAAAGGCTTTCCAGAGTATCTGACAGAAATGTTGGGTGTCCCGTGCGAGCGAGCTAACGTATGGGCCAACGTGGCATCGTTTGATGAAACAGTACCGCCGATTGAGAAGCGTTTCTCGTACGGGTATGCCACCGCTGTCGGACTATCGCTCGCGCACAACATATAAAATTGTATGATTAACCTTGTACCACCGAGTGCCCATCGTCGCATCAAAAGTGAGTATTGGGTGCGTGTTGTTACGGTGTGGTTGTGGCTGTTCGTTGTTGCAGCAGTATCCGTCGGTGTTTTTCTTCTGCCAGCGTACGTGCTCGTCACCTCACAAGTGTCACTTCATAGTGCGATGGCTAAAGAAGCCCTTGAGCGACTGGGTGATGGCGCTGCCTCATCAAAGCCACTCGTGGTCGCGAGCGAGCAGGCCCGGCTCCTTTCCTCGATGGCACGACTACCACGACTCACTGAGCTCGTGGAAGTGGTAGACGAAGCGACACCAAGTTCGCAAATTGCTGTTACGTCGTATGCTATACCACGAGCGGGGGATGTAGTAGGAGCGGTAAAGATTGAAGGTCAGGCAGCCACCCGCTTGAGCCTCGTTGAATTCCACCGTGCCCTGGAGGAGCATCCCCTGATTGTGGATGCAGATCTGCCGCTGTCGAATTTCTCCCGCGATCGTGACATTGAATTTTCCATCACCCTCACCATTGCGTCGAGTACCCCTACACCATGACCCTCACTGCACGCACAAAACAATACTTTATCCTAGCGCTCCTAAGTGCGCTCACGGCCTGCGCCGCGACGGGGTATGTGCTAGTACAGCTCTATGAGCAGGGAGCAGCACTCGAAGCGAGCCTTACGACCGTGGTAGAAAGCACCGCCAAAGCCAACGCTATTACGCGCATTGAAAATTTGACCGAAGAAACGGTGGACGATCGAGCGGCGCTTGCCCAAGCCTTCTTTTCGTCATCGCTCGACGGCACACTCTACATCACTGAACTTGAGGCCCTGGCGCCGACCCTCGGCCTATCTTTTGAAAATGATCTCATCGATGTAGTGTCGGCCGCAGCTGGGGGGAAGAGCGAGGTGGTCATGCGTTTCTCATTTAGTGGCAGCAAGGAGCGCGTGCTTGAATTTTCACGCCTGCTTGAGAACCTTCCGTATCATTCTCGCCTCGAATCCCTGCAGCTTTCAGGCGACGGCGCGCTGTGGAAGGCCGAGGCTGCGGTAAAGATTACTGTTTTTTCATCATGAGCCTTTCACGTTCGTCACTAGGAAAAATTTTCAAGAGCGCTCGCCGTGGTGGTGGACGCTACGGTGATCATGCACTCACGCACCCCGAGCGGGAGTGGGTGGCGGGGCTAGGCATTTGCCTCGTGCTCCTTGTCGTTGGTGGATGGTATGCCGCATCTATGTTTCTTAAATACCGCTCAGCAGGTATTGAAAATGTGACAGCTGCGAACAGCGTCGACCCCACCAATTACCGCGAAGGTGAGGTGGCGGGAGCGCTCGACCTTCTCGGGAAGCGCCGGGCTGAAACAACTGCTATTACCGCGCGTCTGAAGCAAGGAGCGGTAGCGCCGCCAACTGAAAGTGAAGACGCTGAGGGCGCGGCATCGACAGTACCTGCGGAATCGCTCCCGGCTAGTGAGGAGCAGGCATCTACGAGTACACCAACAGCTCTGCCAGCGGAGGTTGACGGTGCGCCTACCACGGCGCTGTAGGGGGGCGGGTGGCAATACTGCGGTTACACGGACCCTTTACCTGATGGCCCACGTCACTAAGAACTAACTTGTGTGGTCACGAATCACTAAGCATATTTCTTCACTACGTTCGAAATCTCCTAAGTGTTCGCGACCCCGCCTCGCGGCAACCAGCGCTTTGGAGGCGCTGGTTGCAACGCTCCGGCCGGCACCACCGTACGCACTGTGCGTAGGCACAGTGCAACAACCAAAAACTACCAGTCTAGTGACTGGTAGTTTTTGGTTGTGCGGTGGTGCCCCCACCAGGAATCGAACCTAGATCAACGGCTTAGAAGTCCGCGGCTTTATCCATTAAGCTATGGGGGCGTGAGGGAAGCATAGCAGGGAATTAGATATGAAAAAAGCGAGGGGCGGAACGCAAGCGTTCCGCCCCATGGGCCGACTTTCGTCTCTGTCACTGCCCCGTAGGTAGTTTTCACCACCTCACTGGTTGGGGAAGGTCTTCAGTCAGGCACTTTGAGCATAGAGACCACGTCTTGCGTGCAAGCAGGCGTGGTTGGGTCGAGCCGTGTTTTGCAGGGATCGAAACCCGTCTCCTGGGAGCTCGGTACCATTGCCCACAACAACAGTACCTGAGTCATTTCTTTTTTGCAAGTGGGCGGTGAGGGACTTGGCCCGCTTTTTCTAAACTCACTTTGTTCGTTAAGAACGCTGGCCGCAGCTCGCCTGTTTTCTGCTCTAGGAAAGGAGCAGAAAACATGGCTCCGCTGTTCAATTCCCTACGCAAGCAAAACTATTTGCTTGCTCACCGCCCACAATAAAAAAAGCCCCGAAGGGCTCTTTTTATTGTGGGCGCTGAGGGACTTGAACCCCCGACCGTCCGCGTGTAAAGCGGTTGCTCTACCAACTGAGCTAAGCGCCCTTTTGGGCAACACCACCATAGCACTATTTAAATAAATAGTGAAGTATTTATACCATGGTAATATATATGCTGTAAGAACAACTAAATGGGTATGAAAAGGACAGAAAGAGATGCGGCGCTCAAATTGAGGAGGCAAGGAAAATCGCTGGGCGAGATTGCTGTGGCCCTTGGTGTCGCTAAAGGTAGTGTCAGTGTTTGGGTAAGGGATGTTCCACTTACACCTCGTCAGCGTGGTCTCCTCACTGCTCGTGGATTTAGTGTTGATGCAGTAGAGAAACGGCGGACAGCACGAATACGAAATACCAAAGAACGCCACCAAGTAGTTATTGATCGCGCCAAGGCCGACATTTCTTCTTTGTCTCGCCACGAGCTCTTGCTTATTGGGGCTGCTTTGTATTGGGGTGAAGGTAGTAAGAAGAACAGAAATATGGCTAGTATCGCGAATAGCGATCCACTACTTATACGTCTCATGATGCGTTTTTTCAGTGAGGTGTGCGGCGTTCCAAAAGATAAGTTTCGCGGTCACATCCACACCTACTCACACCAAAACGCAAAAGCTGCTGAAGAATATTGGTCGATGGTGTCGGGTATATCCCGCTCCCAGTTCTACAAAACCTACTCTAAACCCAGTCGTGTGAGCTTAGGAAAGAAAGACAGTTTGCCTTTTGGTACGCTACAGATATACGTATGCGATACAAACATCGCTCTCATTATCCGTGGTTGGATGGAAAAACTTGGTGAGTTTGCAGAAGTTACTAGCGCAACATAAACTGTGTCCCATGATGGAACTCCATTGTGTTGTTACGGGCAAGGTACAAGGCGTGCGTTACCGCACCTATTTAGAAAATGCCGCGACCACCCTTGGCCTGACCGGTTTTGTGCGCAATTTGCCTGATGGCAGTGTCGAGGTGTGTGCCCAAGGCGAACTTGATGTGCTCAAACAATTTATCGAGTACGTACACGAGGGGTCACTACAAGCCAGTGTGGAAGGAGTGGACGCCACCTGGCGCTCACCGCGCACAACCTATCACGAGTTCTCAGTGTTACACTGACGAATCATATGGATAGCGCAAACATACCGACCTGTGTTGGTTTTATCATGGATGGTAATCGTCGCTGGGCGACCGAGCACGGTCGCAGTGCTATTGAAGGACACCAGGCGGGCTTCGCCACGTTTAAAGCAATTGTCGCGGCAGTGGGTGAGGCGGGCATTCCGCACGCTGTGTTCTATGCTTTCTCTACCGAAAATTGGCAGCGGGGTGCTGAAGAAGTAACCGGCCTCCTAACCCTTTTCGAGCACGCGCTCTATGACGAATCACAGAAAGAAAGTGCGCCGGGGACGTCACCTCGCTCACTACGGGCACGGGTACGATTTGTGGGGAGGCGGAGTGACTTTTCGGAAGAGCTGCAAGCGCTTATGAAAAGGTTTGAAGGGCGCAGTGTACCAGAGGCCGTTACTACCATCTGGGTGGCGCTTTCCTACGGCGGGCGCGCTGAAATTATGGCGGCGGTAAACGACGCTATCGCAGCGGGTATGCCGGTAGACGAAACAAGCTTCCGGGCCCACCTCTGGGGGGCGGAAATGCCTGATATCGATCTCTTGGTGCGCACGAGCGGCGAGCAGCGTCTCTCAAATTTCTTCCCCTGGCACACGGTCTACAGCGAACTGCATTTCACTCCCACCTACTGGCCGGCATTTACGAAAGAGGAGTTTACGCGTATCCTCGAGGAGTACGCCACGCGTAAACGTCGCCGTGGTGCGTAACTCATGGAACCCGTCATACTCTTTGAAAACGATAGTGTTATCGTGGCCCATAAACCAGTGGGTCTTTTGGTGCACGAAGATGGCCATACGGCCGATGCTCCGACTCTCGTAGGTTGGCTCCTTACCCGCTTTCCTGAGATGCAAGGAGTGGGTGAACCAGGTCGATCAACCGAAGGGGTGCCCCTTGAACGTTCGGGGGTGGTGCACCGCCTTGATCGAGAGACTTCGGGGATTATTGCGTTTGCGCGGACGCCGGAAGCGTATGCTTCACTGAAGCAACAATTTCACGACCGACAAGTCTATAAGGAGTATCGAGCTTTTGTGTATGGCCGCGTGCACGACCGCTGGGGGACTATCGATCGCCCAATTGGGCGGAGCGCTAAAGACTTTCGTCTGCGCTCGGCGCAGCGTGGCTCAAAAGGGCTCGCTCGGCCAGCTATCACCAGCTACGAGCGTATCGGGGTGGGGGATTACGAGAGTGAGTCGTTTTCGTACCTCAAACTCATCCCTAAGACTGGTCGTACCCACCAACTGCGGGTACATCTTAAGGCTATTGATCGACCAATTGTCTGCGATACCCTCTATGCACCGACGATGGTCGAGCGGTCAAATAACCTTGGTCTTACGCGCCTTGCCCTCCACGCCCACGTGCTTGAGTTTGACGTGCCTGGCGGTGAGCGCGAGCGTTTTGTCGCCCCGGTCCCCCAAGACTTTGAAGAAGCGGCCGAGCGTATTGCGGAGTAGGGAGCAGTGTGGTAGATTATGGCACATTTTAAGGGCCAGAGGCCATAAATTAAGGATTATTATGACTACAGCAGTTCGAGGAGTGGTGACTTCACCGGTCAATATGGATGAGCGTGCAGCGCTTGGTCTTCGTGTAGGTGACACTGTGAAGGTGCATCAGAAGATTCAGGATAAGGGTAAGACCCGTCTGCAGGTATTTGAAGGACTGGTGCTCGCCCGCAAGCACGGGGATGAGGCTGGTGCTACCTTCACTGTTCGCAAAGTAGCGAGCGGCGTTGGTGTGGAGAAAATCTACCCACTCTACTCGCCTAACATCGACAAGCTTGAGATCGTCAAGCGTGCCAAGGTTCGTCGCGCCAAGCTCTACTACATCCGCGAGAAGGTAGCGCGTGAAGTGAAGCGTCAGATGCGTCGCATGAGCGTGGTTGATTTTGCTACCGAGTCAGAGGCCGAAGCCGTCACTCGCGCAGCCGCAGAAGCAAAGGCTCTCGAAGAGGCCGAGCTCAAGGTAAAGGAAGAGCTCGCAGCCGCCGAAGCAGCAGCTACGCCAGAGCCAGTAGTCGAAGAAGCTCCCGTAGTGGAGGAAGTGGCTGCGGAAGTCGCTCCCAAAGCGGCTGTAGAGGCAACTCCCGAGGCAGTGGATGAAGCTCCAGCGACAACTGAAGAAGTTGCAGAAGAGAAGAAGGATTAAGTAAATATTTGAGCAAGCGGCGCGGCCCCAAAGGGGGCCGCGCCGCTTGCCGTTTACAAAACCCTAAAAAAACCTTAGAATGTCGCCACTTTGTAAAAAGTAATGCCCAGGTGGTGTAATTGGTAAACACGTACGCTTGAGGTGCGTATGGGGAAACCCGTGGAGGTTCAAGTCCTCTCCTGGGCACAGACGTACGAGTGAGATTACAGCTGTTGCGAAGGCCGCGCTGTCCCACCCTGCTATAATCAAATCTATGGCGCACCAGATCCAGCAAACACTGATTTCCTTTGGGTTTTCCGAAAAAGAGGTGGCGGTGTATTTGGCGCTACTGACCGGTGGCTCGATGAACGCCGACAGTCTCGCCAAGGTAGCGGGCCTCAATCGCTCCACCACCTACGTGCAGCTCCAGGAGCTTATAAACATTGGCCTGGTGAGTTCGTTCCGGCGCGGCAAAAAAACCTTTTTCGCGGCCGAATCACCAAAAACGCTCGAGCGGGTGCTACAAAACCGTCAGAAACAACTCGAGCTTCAGCAGTCAAAACTAGAAACTGTCATCCCCGAACTCCTTAGCCTTTTTGGTAGTCGATCAGAGACCCGCCCAACAGTGCGAGTGTTTGAAGGAAAGGAGGGGCTGGCGACCATGCGCTACGACATGATCAGTCAGGGTATAAAGGAAATAAAAATCATTTTTAATATTGATCGCATGCGGGCGCTCTATACCAGAGACGAGCTCATGCAGTTCACCAAGCTACGGGAGAAAAAGAAAATTCATTCCAGTATTATTTATTCCCTTGAAGTCCCTGAAGAGGTACATCCCTTTCCATTCCAAGATCTGATTGCCCTTCATCCCAAACAGCTACCTTTCAGCTCGGACGTGTACATTTACGGACAGTCGGTCTCCTTTGCTAGTACAGAAGGGCAGGTGGTGGGGGTTACGATAAACGATCCAGGTGTCGCTAAAACTATGGATGTGATATTCCACTCCCTGTGGGAGCAGTTTAAAGCCTTTGAAATTAAGGACTTGAAACAAACAACAAAGAAGAGGACAAAATAAAAACATCCGCCCATCTCAACCAGCAACATAGCCGACGAGCCATTCTGGACTGACTAGTAAGGCCCAAACTCTAAAATTTAAAAGAAGAAAGGCGGCCCTATTGCTAGGACCGCCCGCCGGAATGAACAGTTCGCCTGCCGAAGCGTTACGACGCATTGATGCGTCTGGCCTGTCGTTCATCCAGCTGTAGCCTCAGCCTCCACCGAGGCCGTCACAGGTAGACACGGACATTCAGGATCACCCCCTTTCCCGGGACAAGAACTGCGTGTCTTATCCAATATCTATTCTAATGCAGAAAATATATTTTATAAAATTATAATAACAAAAATGTGGACAAGCGGCTGATAGTGTGGGGACAAACACTTAGCCTCACAAAATATGCGTCGTCAATATTATATGATCGAGCCTTTAATTAAAGGCTCGATTTATTTTATGGCGGGCAGTAGGGCAATATCTGTTATTAAAATTTATTGACATATCCTGCTCATTTTCTAGAATTGAGGGGTATCATCTAGTTGGTGATACTTAGTAACAAACTAATTTGAATCTTGTATGGGTATTCTTGCATGGATCATCCTTGGAGGTCTCGCTGGTTGGATCGCCTCGCTCATAATGGGCACTGACGGTTCACAGGGAATCTTCCTTAATATCGTTATCGGTATTGTGGGTGCGATGCTTGGAGGTGCACTCTTTAACTTTATTGGCTCAACAGGCGTCACGGGTCTCAACTTATGGAGTCTCGTAGTCGCCACGGTAGGAGCTGCGTTCTTTATTTGGTTCGTTCAGTTAGTGCGTAACTAAAACGACCACGAACGCCGGATCCCACCACTCATTAACTCGTGCTGCGAAGCAGACGTACTGTGTACCCCTAATTACGTGTCTATGAAAACAATCAATAACACGACGCTTAGTGTCACTAACGATCTCAATCCTGACATTAGTAAAAGAGACCAACCTGAGGATCTGGTTATTCCTGATCTGGAAGATGAAGATGGTGACGAAGATGAGGAAGAAGTGACCCCACATCATCCGGGCACCGAAGAGCCTTTTACCGACCCGGATGAGGAGCGGCCAAAGAAGGAACGACTCCACACCACCGTACCGGCGAAGGAGTCACGTTCTCCCCTTCTCGACAACGAGGAAAGAAATTACACCTATCACCTCTCGCAGTATCGCGACGCCTTCCGGCACCGGATTATTCAAATGTCTGTCATGGAGGTTATTGGGTAGGTATGGTCCAGGTACTGGTGCAAACCGTGGGTGTTCTCATCCTGGTGGGCGGTACTGTCGCTGTTAACGCGATTTTGTCACTGCCGGCCGAGGGTGCTCGAGCGTCGGACCCCACCACGAGCACCGAGGTGTTACAACAAGAGACGTACCTCACCCTAGAAACGGTGCAGGGTGAAGTGGATTGCAGTCGAGAAGAGCGCGCCGACGCGAGCGATCTCCATGAGCGCTTCACGTCCTACGTAAAATATCTCGATCGCTACGAAGAAGAGTGGGGAACGCAGCGAGCGGCACCTTCACGCGATGCGGTGGAAGAGGCCATTGCGGGCTACATGCAAAGCTGCGGTGAGGCAAATACCGTTGGGTCATTACTCAACGCCTACAGTAATGTTCTTACCGAGATGCTCATAACGCGCGCAGCACGGGCCTAGGTCGCTCCCCTTATTAGTCTCGTAATCAATGTACCCATGTCACCACAAGACAGTTCAGGTGTGGTCGCCCTCTTGCTTGCCATCGTGCTGGTAGTGGTCGTCGCTGGCGTCGTATGGATTATCGTAAACCAGTGGCGGACCCCCGTGCCCGCTCCGTCAGATGAAGCGAGGCTCGAAATAACCGTACCGCAGTAGGCAGAAGAGGAAATTAATTGTCAGTCTTAATTACAGTATGCAAACAACTACGTCACCGTATGGAGAGCGTTCGAATCATAGTACTGGAGTGGTAGTAACGATCGCTATCGTTGCACTCCTTCTTGGAGGGATAGTGGGCTACTTACTAGCGAATTCAGCCGCCGAAGCGCGTATTTCAGCTGCGGCTGATGAGGCAGAGCGTGATATTGAAGAGATATTCACGGGCGAACGCCCAACAAACGAAGCCACCACCGAGTCGACCCTCGCACCAGGTAACCCCGATGAAACTGCCTTTACGATTAAGATGTCTGATCTTTCTGAGTCACAACGGACCGCTATCCGCGCGGCCGGTGTCTCGGGTGATGAGATTGTGATCACGAAAGGCATGGTCGCTTGCGTCGAGGCTGATCTAGGAGCACAGCGGACAATGGAACTTAGTGGCGGCTCTTCACCAACGATCTCTGAAGCGGTCACCATCGTTGCCTGTTATCGCGACAACTAGACTAAGTCGGGACACTGATCGTGCATCATGGACCAATTGCGAAACATACCTGGACACAGTTCGTTCAGGTATTTTTCGTGCCTGACCATTCTATAAAAGATACCCCCCGCATGTCTCCACGCGGGGGGGGTTGGTCAGGGGCGCCGGCGGCGCCCTAGGAGTGCCAGCCCCAGTAGCCCGAGAGCTAAGATGCCAAGGGTGGCGGGTTCAGGTACGTTGGTAGTGTCTCCACCACCGTCGTAGATGTCCGCTTCTTGTCGGCCGCGCGTGACCTCGGGTATCAATAGTGGCGGTTGTACGAGCGGCGGCATCCCACGCAAGCGCACCACACCCGGTGCTGGACGATACCCCCAATTGCCACAGACGTCTGGCAATATGAGGGCAGCTCCATTTGGTAATACCCAGGCTCGGGCACGTCGAGTGACGCCTCTACGGAAGCCCGCTTCAGGCACTTGTACGGGCGTGACACGGTGTTCACGCCGCTGCGTGAACGTCAGTACGAGGATCTCGCCCGGTCTGATGGCAATAATTTGGGGAGGCTCACGAGCTCGCAGGGCCACCAGTTCGGCCAGTGCTTCCTGGTCGACATACGGTGAAGCCTCCAACATTTCCATCGCCCGGTCGAAGGAACCTTGGTAAGCGAACAGCCCCGGATTGGTCCACTGCGGTAGCCGTGGCTCCGCGGCGAAGACAGTTGATATTCCGACGAAAGTTACGAAGAACAGGAACAAAAGAAGACGCCACATGGGCTTGAGTCCTTAATTTGTTGTAGCTAAGGGCATGGTACGCCAAATAGCCCGTAATGCAAATCATGGCGACCGCTGTCCGCTCGACTTCCGTGGATTTTACTGTAAGCTTCACGCCACCCCGTAGTGTAGGCCCCATCACTCTCCTCGGTAGGGCATAGATAGATTATGTTGAAGGTTTCAAAAATCAGTGAAATGAGCACCAAAGAGTCGCTCGTCTATTACCTCTTTCTCACCGGGGGGCTGGTTCTTACCATTGCCTGGGGTACCTGGTGGTTTCAGTTTGATCATGTGGCGAGTAATTTCAGAGGCTACGCGCGAGCTGTCGACTACTTCCTTTTTATTGTATTGAGTTACATTGTCTGGCATCACCTCATTATGGAGGTCTTTGGCTGGGTGATGGCTGCTCATATGAAGCGGCCACAGTATATGCCACCACCGGCAGGAATGAAGGTGGCGTACCTCACTGCCTTTGTACCTGGCTCTGAACCATACAGTTTGCTTGAGAAAACACTCGAAGCAATGGTGGCGGTCGAGTATCCCCACGATACGTGGCTGCTCGATGAGGGCAACGACGACGCAGCCAAAGAAATATGCGCACGCTTAGGGGTACGACACTATTCGCGCAAGGGGAAGGAAGAGTTTAATACTCCGTTCGGTCGCTTTGCTCATAAAACAAAAGGGGGCAACTACAACTCCTGGCTCCATCACTACCTTAAAGACTATGACGTAGTGGCGCAGCACGACATGGACTTCATTCCGAAGCCCTACTTTCTCACCCGCACGCTTGGATACTTTAGGGATCCGGCTGTCGCTTTCATTGGCACACCACAGGTATATGGAAACGAGAGTGAGTCGTGGATCACGCGTGGCGCTTCACAGCAAACCTATTCGTTTTATGGTCCGCTCCAGAAGGGCTTTTTCGGAAACGACATGACGCTCCTTATCGGTGCTAATCATATTTTTCGTACACGAGCCTACGAAGACATTGAGGGCTACACAGCACATATCACAGAAGACATGCTCACCGGCATGAAGCTCTACGCCCATGAGAGTCGGTGGGAGAGCGTGTATGTGCCCGAAGCGCTGCTTATCGGGGAAGGACCGGGCACCTGGCAGGCGTACTTTGCTCAGCAAATGCGTTGGGCGTACGGGTGTATGGATATTGCTTTTCGCCACGCCCCCAATCTTTTTAAAAGTATGAGAGTGCGACATATCTGCAATTACTTTTTCCTCATGCAGTTTTACTTTGCCGGTGTAGCGCAGGCAGTGGGGGTGCTCCTCCTTGTGCTGTATTTTATCTTCGGCATTACACCAGCCAGCATGACCCTTTTCCCAGTACTGGTGTTGTACGCACCTCTTTTGGTCTACCAACTTTTGTTCAATCTGTGGCTGCAACGTTTTAATATCATTCCTGAAACCGAGCGCGGCCTCTTGCTTGAGGGGAGGCTCTTGCTCCTTGCCGTATGGCCTGTCTATTTCCTGGCGTTCATTGGTGTCGTACGCGGAAAGCGTCTTACCTACGTGGTTACTCCGAAGAGAAAGAATCAGCTATCTATCTATCAACCACAATTATTTCTTGTGCACGCTCTCCTTGGGGTGGCTACGCTTCTGGGGATGGGTATTGGCTATCTCAATGGTAACTTCGCTGGGCCCATGGTCTTCTGGGCCACGCTCAATACAGTATTTATGCTCTACTTTGCGCTGGCGGAAACGATACTGGTGATGTATGCCGATGCTCGCAAAGGGAAACTACCAACACCCTCTACCGTCATATGAACCCCGAACATCTCAATCGCTACCTTTATGCGGAAAACACGCCTACCTGGTGGGTGCGTTTAGTGTATGTAACTGGAATTCTGGTGTGGCTGCCCGTTGTGTGGGCGGCGCTCCATATCGTGGGTGAGCGCCCCGTTTATACCTGGATATTTTTGACCATTATTTTCTTCCTGACGGTTCACTACCTTTCATCCTTTGCGCTCAATCTGTTCTACAAGCAATTTGATGTAAAGAAACACCAGAAGTTTCGGGAAAAGTTTTGGGCTGAGAATAAAGAGCCGTCGGTCGACGTGTATCTCCCGATTTGTGGCGAAGAGCTGCCTGTCTTAAAGAACACTTGGAAATATGTTTCTCGGCTGAAGTATAAGAATATAAAAGTCTACGTTCTCGATGATTCCAAAGAAGAAACCGATACGCATCGCCAGTTGGCAAAGCGGTATGGCTTTACCTACTTAGAACGTCCCAATAAGGGCGAGATGAAGAAGGCGGGGAATCTCAAGTACGCGTTCTTGCGAACCCAAGGGGATCTCATAGCTATTTTTGACGCCGACTTTGCTCCTCACCCGGAGTATTTACAGGAGCTTGTGCCCTACATGGCGGACCCAAAAATCGGTATCGTGCAGTCACCACAGTATTTCCCTACGACCAAGGAAACCCACGATACCGGGCCGCTCGCCTTCGGTGGCGCACGTGCCCAAGAGATTTTCTATCGCATTATCCAGGTGGCCAGAGACCAGCTTGATGGAGCCCATTGTTGTGGGACGTGTGCAGTCTATCGCCGAGCCGCACTCGATTCGATCGGGGGTTTTGTGCAAATCGGCCACAGTGAAGATGCCCACACTGGCTACACGCTCACAGCACACCATTGGGTAATACGTTACGTGCCGCTGGTCATTTCTGTTGGTATTTCTCCCGAAGATCCGCATGCTTTTTTCCACCAACAACATCGGTGGTGCCTCGGCAACACCATGATGATGATGGATAAAAAGTTTTGGCAGGCTCCGATTCCGTGGAAAGTTAAGTTTTGCTACATGACAGGTTTTCTTTTCTACCTGCATCAGCCGCTCCTGCTTATCTTTCCGTTCCAGCTTTTTATCGTTCTCTTCCTTTACCAAGACACCATAGATATCATGGATGGCCTCTGGTTTTACCCGCATATCGTGTGGGCCTTCAGCTTTATGTTCTTCTTCTACCTCTCGCCGTTTCGGTGGGGATACCTGTACGCCATCATGCTACGGATGTACGCCTACTGCCACGCAACTTTTACGGAGATTGTCGGCGGCACAGTCGGCTGGATTCCTACCAACTCAAAGCAACTCGGGGTCTCTACAGCATTTATGCAAACTGTCATTTGGACAAGTGTCTACTTCTTCGCGTATTTGTCGTGCATCGCTTTGGCGACACGTTTGGGACTGTTTAATTGGGTTGACCCCAATTACCTCATCGTGGAATTCTGGATCATCTACAACATCGCCATTATAGGCTTCGTCCTGTGGAAACTGTACGGGGTTGTGTTGCGGGCTCGCCGACAACAAGTCGATCACGGTCATTTGGAACACGCTCATTATAAGAAGTGGCAACTGCAGACGGCAGGCTCGTATGTGCTTGTTTCGACTGTCTGTTTTGCTGTGATTGCCGGGGTTCCGCTTGGTAACACTATCGATCGACTTTTTAACGTGCCGCCCGGTGGTATGGTGGCTGCCGTTACCACTTCCTTAGAGGCCGAGGAGGATGTCGCCACTATTTTAAAGGTGGCACCTCCGACGATGTTCTTTGGCCAGGATTTGCAAAGGGGTACACAGGGCGAAGAGGTGAGAGAGCTGCAGCAGTTTCTCAATACGCAGGGCTATCTACTAAGTGGCAGTGGCCCGGGCTCGCCTGGGGAAGAGACCACCTACTTCGGCGACCGTACCTTTGGTGCGCTTGTGAAGTTCCAAGAGGTTAACAATATTGCTGCCACTGGCTACTTTGGTCCACAGACCAGGGCAATCGTTAACGAGCTTAGGGACGTAGAACCTCAGCAATCTTAATAGGCGTAAGCGCGAACGTAGTCGACGTGCATGAAGGCGGGCCATTCGTTGGTAGTGGTAGGGGTGCCGGGCCAACTGCCTTCACCACCGACCGCCAGGTTCACCAACATATAAAACGGCTGGTTGGCGTCTTTGTTACCCGGACACGTGCCGTAGGGCTTTCCGTCAAAGTAGTAGGTGATCTTATCGGGTTCCCACAGTACGCCATAGCGGTGAAAGTTTTGCGAAATGTCAGTACCGATGTCTACCCAGCTACCACACTTCTTAGTGATTTCGTGCGAAGCGTAATGGATTTTGGTGAGTGATCCCTCACCGCGGTGATTGGGTCCACCGAAGGCTTCCATGGCATCGATCTCAGGTGGCCACGACTTATCAATGGGAAGGAGCCAAAAAGCCGGCCATAGTCCCTTGCCGCGCGGCAGCTTGGCCCGCATTTCAAAATAGCCATACTGCTGAGAAAAAGAAAATTGGGTAGTGATAAGTCCAGAGGTGTACCGCGCCCACCATCCAGCTGCCTTAATGATCGGTTCGTCAGATGGACGCGCTTCAATAGTAAGAATGCCGTCTGCTACCGAAAATGGACTGACTGCGGCGGTGGGTGTGGCTGCGCGGCTGTTGAGGTAGTCGATGAAGTTCTGGTCAATGTAGATTTCGTTCTCAAAATTTGAAGCAATGGTGCGAGAGCAGAAATGGTACACCGTCTGCCAGGTGCCTACGCCGCCAGCCTCACAGCTGATGCCACCTTTTCCATCGGTATACCGACTGAATGAGTTGAAGTCGTCGTTGAAGGTGAGTCGCATATCATTACGAGGCATTTCATCACTCGGCAATACCTCCGGTAGAGGAGCTGCGTTACCATCGGGATTGAAGAATTCAGGGGGGATCTCAGCAGTAGAGGTAGACGAAGAAGTAGCGGTTGCCGGTGCGGGCGTGTCGGTGGTGCTGGGCTCTGTCATGCTCATCTCACGTGGAGTGGTAAAGAGAGAAAAAGCGCCTACTCCCGCGAGCAAGAGGGCGAGCAAGAACATAGCAAATGTGTGGGTTGTTTTCATCGCTACCTAACATAACAAGATATGCCCCATAAGGGAACACCTGCCGTAGTGGCGCACTGGCACAGCACTCAAAACAAAGACCATTTTTCAGATGCTATCATTTCACCATGAGTGCATTTTCCTATAAAAGAGTCGGGGAGGCAGATGTAGTGTATCTACGGCACCTCCGGCAGGTGTTTGCTGCCGCATTTTTGGATGACACCACCTGGAATAGTCGTCCACCGAGTGAAGCGTATCTAGGTAACGTCCTTCGAGATAAAAACTGCATTGCCCTAGTGGCGGTGGGGGAGGACGATGTGGTGGTGGGAGGCTTGGTGGCCTACGTACTCCCTAAAATCGATCAAGAGCGCAGTGAGATATATTTGTATGATTTAGCAGTGGCAAGCGAGTACCGCAGGCAAGGTATTGCCACCCAGCTCATCGAGACACTAAAAGAGATCGGCCGAGGGGTGGGAGCGTACGTAATTTTTGTGCAGGCCGATAATGTCGACGAAGAGGCGCTGGCGCTCTACACCAAACTCAGTGCCAGTAAAGAAACCGACATCACCCATTTTGATATAGCGATTGATTAGGGACCTCACGTTGGAGGCATTAACCATGTACTGCATTAAATACGTATTTAATGCAGTACATGTAGTGGGGGGCGGTGGGGGATTTTTGCTGCGATGGGCAGATATTGTCCCTTGAGTGGAACCAGTTTGAGGATTTATGCCTAGGTTGGTTGAGCGAGGCAAGGATTAGTTTTGGGTAACAGGGTACAGCGCTCGATAGTTTGCATCAGGTCAACCTTGCGTTAAAGTAACAAGGTAAGTCGAAACCGGACTTTGACGTTAAGCTTAAGTAAGAAAAGCTATATTTAGCCGTCTTCAACTATAAGTAAGATAGGCTTTGGGGCTGTTTTGGCCCACTGATTATGGATAAGTCCAATGTAGAAGTAACTTCGACCCCTGTGTATACAGGGAGTATTCCCAACACCCCGCTGCGGTTTTTGTGGTACCTGGGTAGTAAGTATAAGTTTTTAGGTGCTATTTCGTTTTTGTTGGTTGTGTGTGCAGAGACACTAAATGTATCGATTTTCTACGTATCATCACGACTAATAGATAGTTTTGCAGGGGCCGAGTCATTAGTCCAACAAAAGGAAGTGTTGTTATTTTGGGGCGGCGTGTTTTTGTTAGTTTCAGCCGGAAACAGCATTCTGTACCGGGCCAGTGGCTTCACGGCAATTTATTGGATTATAAAATCAATCTTTTCCCCGCATGCTTGCATCGGGGGAAATTTTGTTATGCTAGGCAGTCATGGAGGGGAAACCGCAGCATATTAAAAAACCACATAACAAAACGTTATTCATATACCACCT
>JALHRC010000009.1 GCA_022841645.1 Minisyncoccota bacterium | reverse complement strand
CGAATCGCTCTCTTTCCTTGCCATAACTTCTCAATCATAAAGCGCTCCTCAAAACTTAAATGCTTGTACGTGTTCATAGACAACTATCTTAGCTGTCCTACTTCAAAGGTGACGGGAGGCAACAGTAGAAAGGGGTTCAGATGCTCAAATGCATGCGTTGTCTGGCTGCATATGCCGCAGTGATCATCAGTGGAGCCTGCCTGGCCTACGCCGGATCACTCTACGGTGAGCCGGAGATGTTGCGACACGACCGCATGGTCGATGGGCTCAGCGGCTTCACCCATGACGTCATCTCACTCATCGGCTACGCGGTCGTGCACACGTTCTTCATGTCCCACTGGGTGTTCGTCGCGATGTGGTGGGTGGGCGTGCTGGCAATCCTGGCGGGGACCTTCGGACTCATCATGTACATGTCCCGTCGTGACCCACAGCCAGTGGTGGAGCCACGCCACTGACGTGTCTCGGGCCGCCCTCCTTCCGGAGAGGCGGCCCATTCCTTTTAATTTTACTAGTCCGTCCGGAATGTCTCACGGGCTTTGTCCTGAGGCTCAATGGACAAAAGATATGTAACGGCTGTGCGCATATCATGACATTTAGTCATGATATGCCTTCTGCTAGCAAAACCCCTGATTCCGCCGGCGTAATGCGCCGTCGGCTATGCCGCGGGGTGAGCTGGGCGGGTGTTTTTACAAAGCCTTGATTTGAGCTAGAATGCGGTCAGAAACACACAGGGAGAACATTCATGGTCGAATTGATGCGGCCGGTAACCTGGCTGTTCTGGGGAGCCATCGGCCTGGGGCTCATCATCGTGGCCTACACGTTCGGCCAGTCGACGCTACCTGCGATGAAAGGTGGCCTTCAGGACCTATGGAGTGCAATCACTCATTTTCGTTCTGCCGACTATCCCAGCCGCATGAACGGCTGGCCCTGGCGGCTGCTGAACGTAACGGGTGAGATTACGTTCGGCCTTTCAATCATCGCTCTGATCGTCTGCTGGTTGATTAAGCTGGGTCAAGAAAACAAGCAGTGACGCGGGCCGTTCCCCTTGGGGAACGGCCCCAACTCGTTATGCCTGTTACTAATCAATCGGTCGATCAAGTCCTGTTTGTGATAGAATTATGATTGATTATGACTCCCGATGTCCAAATCGAGGGCTTGCTTTTTTATAAGTCTGTAGCACTTAAAAAGCGGGCGGTGATGGAAACCCTGCATTTAAATGAAGGGGATTTTGTAGAAGCGCTAGCTCTCCTAAGGGAGCGCCTTGCTGCCGGCGCCACTCGCCTTATCGAAACCGACACTGAAATTCAACTCATGACCGCACCCGAGCTTTCACCACTGATCGAAGCGGTGCGGCGCGACGAGCTGCGGGGCGAAATTGGTAAGGCTGGCATCGAAGTACTGGCTATCGTTCTTTACCGCGGTCCGGTGAGCCGCGCCGAGATCGACCGCATCCGTGGCGTGAACTCTTCGTTTTCACTACGCGCGCTCCTTATGCGCGGCCTTATCGAGCGCCGCCAGGGGAGTGGCGGTGTGCACACCTTTTCAACCACGCCAGCCCTCCTCGCTCACTTAGGTGTAAGTGTCAAACACGAACTGCCCAATTTTTCTGCCATCATGAATGCGCTCGAAACATTTGAAGCCGCTCCTGAACCCACTACCACATGAACGACAACCCCGATACTCCTCCTGCTACACCCGCGCCTCGTGCTCACGAGCGGCTCCTTGAGGCTGCTCAGCGTTTCCCCGTAGCCACCCAGCTCTTGCTCCTTGCCTTGCTGCTCTTGGGTCTTTTTGCGGCCGCTGGCGGGAATGTGTCATCGTTTGTTAGTTCAGTGCGGGAGGAACACCCGAGTGGGAGCGAACGCACCACCACCCTAGAGCTCCCCGATAGCGTTTCGACTGTTGTCCTGTCAGTCCCCGAAGACATTCCACTCACGGCTGACGCTGCGTTTGTGTGGGATGTAAAAAGTCAGCGGGTTATTTTTGAAAAGAATGCCGATGAGGTGCTGCCACTCGCTTCCATCACCAAGCTCATGACGGCGCTCGTTGCCTATGAACTACTGGAGATGGGTAGCGACGTCACTATTCCCGGCAATGCTACAAAGCAGGATAGTCCGTCGGGTCTTTCAGGCGGCGAGCGCTTTGCGGCAAGCAAGCTCAGTGCGCTCGCCCTCATTGCCTCCTCCAATGACGCCGCCTACTCCCTCGGGAGCGCAGCGGGGGAACGACTCGGGGACGCGGAGGCAGTCACACAATTTGTCGCGGCTATGAATATTCGCGCCGAGGAATTGGGGTTTGAACACCTGCGTTTTTACAACACCACTGGCCTGGATATTTCAGCCACTGAGGCCGGGGGGTATGGCACCGCTCGTGAAGTCACCTATCTTTTGGAGTATCTGATTCAGCACTATCCTGAACTCGTATACACCACTACCCAGGCAGAGACTACGGTGCAAAATACCGCCGGTGAGACGCATGATGCAGAAAACACCAATCTACTGGTGGGGCAGATCCCCAATATTTTAGCTTCCAAGACCGGCTACACCGATCTCGCGGGCGGCAATTTGACGGTGGCCTTTGACATGGGGTACGATCGACCGATTATCGTCACTGTGCTTTCCTCCTCGCGCAACGATCGCTTTTCCGATGTGGCACGCTTAGTCGACGCCGTTACCGACGCCCAGTAACACTATGGAACCCTACCTCATCAAGACATTGATCCCCGCCTTGCTAGCTTTTGCTACCGGAGTAGCCGCGACACCACTCATTGCTCACTACCTATTTACCTTTCGAGTCTGGAAAAAGCAGGGGGGCAAAACCACTCTCTACGGTGGTACGGCAGAGGAGTTTAATCGCCTCAAGGGTGACGGGGAAGTACAAACACCACGCATGGGGGGACTCGTCATTGTCTCGGGGGTTTTTGCCACCCTCGCACTCCTTGCTCTGGGTAGCCTGTTAGTGCCCGTTGGTCTCCTTAACGACCTGTCATTTCTGTCGCGTTCGCAAACCTGGATACCGGCGGCCGTTTTTTTCCTCGGTGCTTTGGTAGGTTTTCTGAATGACTTCTACGACGTCACTCACGACGGCAAAGGTCTACGTCTCTCTACTCGTTTGCTTTTCATTACCGTTCTCTCGGGTGGCATTGGCTATTGGTTTTATACAAAGCTCGGCGTCACCACCATCAATCTCCCTGGGGCAGCCGACCTCTCGCTGGGTGTGTTCATCATTCCATTTTTTATCCTGTTTTCCTTTGCCCTCTACGCCAGTGGTGTCATTGACGGCATCGACGGTCTTTCAGGTGGCGTGTTTACCGCCATCTTTACCGCCTACGCGGCGATCGCGTTCTTAGGGGAGCAGTATGACCTGGCTGCTTTCTGCGCCATGATCTCTGGTGCGGTGGTTGCCTTCTTGTGGTTTAACATCCCGCCGGCTCGCTTCTGGATGACTGAGGTAGGCTCGATGGCGCTCACCCTCACCCTGGCGGTTGTCGTCATGATGACCGACGCTCTGGGCGATGGTCACGGTGTCCTCCTCTTTGGCATCATTGGGCTTCCACTCATTGCCACCGTCGCCTCAAATGTTCTCCAAATGAGTTACCGCAAGTTCACCGGTAAAAAACTCCTGCGCATCGCACCACTCCATCACCACTTTGAAGCCATTGGGTGGCCGTCATACAAAGTCACCATGCGCTATTGGCTCATCAGTATGGTGTGTGCGCTCCTTGGGGTCGTGACCTCCGTCCTCTTATGACGACCCGCGCTCCTAAGTCAGCCGATTTGGTTCTCATAGCACTCATCGGTGTGCTGGTCATTGGCGGCTTTTTGGTGTTCTCGTCGGCCTCACTCGGACTCCTCGCCCGCGGCGGAGCTACCTACGCGTCGGTAGCGACAAGTCAATTCTTCTTCGGCATTGTCGGTGGAGGAATGGCGCTCTTCATTCTGACCAACATCTACTACCGACTGTGGCGACAGTATGCTTTTTATATCTACGGAGGTGCACTCCTCCTCACGCTCGCCGTATTTATCCCTGGCCTTGGTATGACGCACGGTGGCGCCACTCGCTGGCTTGATCTTGGGTTTACTACGATTCAACCAGCTGAATGTCTTAAGATTGCCTACATTATCTATGTTGCTACCTGGCTCTCGGGTACCCACCAACACGTCGCTTCCTGGCGTTTTGGTATTTTACCCTTTATCGGTATGACGACGCTCTCAGGGATAGTGCTGCTGCTCCAGCCTGACACTGACACCTTCCTGATTATGGCGGCAGCTGGCGCAGCGATGTTTGTGGTCGCCGGTGCGCGCTGGCGCGACCTCGCACTTTTAGCTGGTGTAGCACTGCTCCTCCTCGCCCTCGTAGCGTTTACGCGCCCTTACGTAATGGAGCGCATCACGACCTTCCTTAATCCCACCGAAGACCCACTGGGGAGCGGCTACCAAATCGAACAATCATTGATCGCCGTCGGTTCCGGTGGTGTGTGGGGTAGGGGATATGGTCAAAGTATCCAAAAATTTGAATACCTCCCCGAGCCCATTGGTGACTCAATCTTCGCAGTCTATGCCGAAGAGCTTGGCTTTGTTGGAGCGGCGCTCCTCGTGATTGTTTTTACCGGTTTTATTTTCCGCGGCCTTAAATTAGCGACCCAGGCGGCCGATCTTTTTGGTACGCTCATTATCGTTGGTCTTATGACCATCATCGCCCTACAAGCTTTTCTCAATATCGGTGCCATGATCGGTCTCGCACCCGTTTCAGGCTTGCCACTGCCGTTTATTAGCCACGGCGGCACCGCGCTCTTTATGCTCTTAGCCGCCTTAGGTATCGTGCTCAACGTGTCAAAATACCGCATCGTCAGGCAAAGCGCATGATACACTGATGAGCGATGATCCGGATCATGTTCGTTGGTGGTGGCTCTGGTGGCCATTTTTATCCACTCATTGCGGTCGCTGAGGCGCTACGAGCGCGCCCCGAGCGTGAGTTTGCTCTCTATTACATCGGTCCCACACCGCACGAAGCAGCAGAGTTAGACCGGCTGTCTATCCGTTTTATCTGGTGCCCGGCCGGAAAGCAACGACGGTATTTTTCTCTCCTCAATTACCTCGACGTCTTTAAAGTGGCGTTTGGTGTTTTTATCGCTGTCATCAAGCTGTACGTCATTTACCCTGATGTCATTTTTAGTAAAGGTAGTTTTACCAGTGTGCCGGTGGTGCTGGCCGCCCGCTTTCTGCGCATTCCGGTAGTGATCCATGAGTCCGACGCGATTGCCGGGCGCGCTAATCTGCTGGCACGCTCGTTTGCGAAAGCGATCGGCATTTCTTATCCCGAAGCGGCTGAGTATTTTCCGCCTGATAAGACTGCGCTTACCGGCATCCCACTGCGAGCAGCTATCCTTACGCCACCCCGTGACCCGTTTGCAGAGCTCGGCATCAGCGCCGACCGTCCACTTATTTTGGCGACTGGCGGCTCTCTTGGTGCTGAATATCTCAACAATTTACTCCTGCGCGCCCTTCCAGAAATATTGCCACACTACAACGTCGTTCACTTAGTAAGTAAGCAGCAACTCGAAGAGGCTCGCCTTACGGCCAAGACACTCCTCACTGAAGTACCAGACCTACAGAACCACTACTTTCTCCAAGGCAGTGTGCCTGGTTCGGTTATGGCAGCCCTACTTTCGGCTGCATCACTCGTCATTAGTCGTTCGGGCAGTTCTTCCATTCACGAAATCGCCTACTACGGCAAGCCGGCAATTCTCATCCCCATTCCCGAAACAGTGAGTCGCGACCAGCGCAGCAATGCCTACGCCTACGCCCGCACTGGCGCCGCCGCCGTCCTCGAACAAGGCAACCTGACCGTCAATTTGCTCACGGCTGAAATCAAGGCTATTATGGGTGACCAAGCGCGTTACGAGGCGATGGCGAAGGCTGCAAAAGACTTCTCCCTACCCGCGGCCGCCACCACAGTGGCCGACCTCGTGACGGCGATCGGCATCGAACATGGATCATAATCAACAAACGCTGGTTGTTACCCGTTTTGCCCCTTCTCCTACGGGCTTTTTGCATATTGGCGGCGTCCGCACGGCGCTGTTTGCCTACCTCCACGCCAAGCGACACAACGGTACATTTATTCTACGCATTGAGGACACCGACAAAGAGCGCGAGGTAGCGGGCTCGATAGAACATATTCAAGCCTCTCTTGCTTGGCTCGGTCTTGAGTACGAATACGGTCCAGATACGCCTGGCCCCTGGGGCAGTGTGATTCAATCCGAACGTCTGGCAACCTATCAGCGCTACGCCAAACTCCTCTACGATAAAGGCTTAGCCTATCCCGACCCCTATACACAGGAGGAAGTGGAAGTCTTTCGGGCAGCAGCGTCTGCCGAGAAGCGACCATTCCTTTTCCGTGACCATCGTCCCGCTACGTTTGGCGTGTGGGACGGAAGCCAGCCCCTGCGTCTTAAGGTGCCCGAGGTCAAACGCTACACCTGGCACGATGCCGTACGCGGTGAGCTGACCGCTGGTCCCGAGGCACTTGATGATGTCATTCTCATCAAAGCCGATGGGTATCCGACGTACAACTTCGCCCACATTATCGACGACCATGAAATGGGCGTGACGCACATAATGCGTGCCGACGAGTTTATCGCCAGCACGCCAAAGTTCTTATCTATTTATGATGCACTTGGCCTCACACCACCGGTCTTTGTTAGCATGCCACCAGTTTTACGTGACGATCGAACTAAAAAGCTTGGCAAGCGTGACGGGGCTAAAGATATTCTCGACTACCGCACCGACGGCTTCCTGCCTGAGGCGATGGTGAATTTCTTAGCACTCACCGGCTGGAACCCCGGTACTGAGCAAGAGTTCTTCAGCAAGCAAGAGCTTATCAATGTCTTTGATATCACTAAAATCCAGCGCGCCGGAGCAGTGATCAACGAGGAGAAACTACTGTGGCTGAATAAGCAGCACCTAGCTGGACTTTCCGATGAAGATTACTTGGCCTATATCACCGACGGGGATTGCGTACACCCACTCCTTAGCACGGAACATCGTGCGGCGCTTGAAGTTCTCGTACCTACCATTCGCGAGCGCACCCACGTACGCAGTGAATTCCTGACCGCCCTCGGGGCAGGGGAGTACGATTTTGCGGTCGCCGCACCCCAGTACGACACCGCGCTCCTCCTGTGGAAAAAAGACCCGGATGTGGCAGCAGCACAGCCACGACTCGAGCAGGTAAAAAATCTTCTGGCGCCCCACAACGATTGGAATAGTGAGGCTTTAAAGGCGCTTCTTATGCCCTACGCCGAGTCGGTAGGGAAGGGGGAAGTGTTATGGCCACTGCGTGTCGCGCTCTCTGGTAGGCAAAATTCGCCGGATCCTTTCACCATTATGGCTACCATTGGGAAAGAGGCGACTCTCGAACGTCTCTCCGCCGCCTGTGCTAAAATACAGGGTGATGCTTCGTAGCCTCGCCGGTTTTCTTGTAGGTCTTCTACTGCTGCCACTTCTCAGTCTTACAGCCGCTGTTTTACCCGTGTACGCGCAGACCGAGATTGAGCGTTTACAAAACCAAATCCAAGACCGCAGTTCGCGTCTCCTCGAGATTGAAAAGGAGATTGCCAAATTTACCGAAGATCTCAAAGCCGTCGGGGCCGAGAAGAAAACGCTGCAAAACGCCATTGCCTCCCTCGAGCTCGAGCGCAAGAAGCTCACGGCTGAAATTGCTCGCACGGAAAACCTCATCAGTGCCACCGACCTAGAGATCAACAAACTCATCCTAGAAATCGAGCGCACCGAGAGGGAAGTGGCGGAGGTGAGCGAAGGTATCAGTGAGACCATTCGTTCGCAGTACCAAGCCGGTGACGACTCGCTCGTCGAGCTCATCCTGCGCACCGCCCGTCTGTCCGATTTCTGGAGTGCCTACGAAGCACATGAGAGTATTCGTAATAGTATGTCAGGTAAAGTAGAAGAACTCGACGGGTTCCATCGGTTGCTTGAAGAAAAGCGCGCGCAGACAACCACCAAGCGCGACAGCCTGGTAGACCTAAAAAATCAGTACTCTGATCAAACAACGGTTCTCGCCAACAACGCAGCTGAACGAGCCAAACTGCTCGAGGTAACCAAAAGTGAAGAGGCCAACTATCAATTACTTCTTTCCGAGCGCCAAGCTGCGCGCGAACAGATTGTAAAAGAACTGCGAGACTTCGAGGCGAAACTGCAATTTATTCTCGACCCCAACACCATTCCAGCTGCTGGAACGCGCGTCTTTGATTGGCCGCTTAAAAATATAGTCATAACTCAATACTTCGGTGGCTCCGAGTTCGCGAAGCGCAATCCCGGCATCTACGGCGGCCGCGCCTACCACCCAGGGGTCGACTTCGGCGTGCCGCGCGGGACCGCTATCTACGCGCCCCTCGCTGGTACCGTGCGCGCCACGGGGAACACCGACATCGTACCCGGCTGTTACTCCTGGGGTAAATGGACACTGATCGATCACGCCAATGGCCTTTCCACGCTTTACGCACACCAAGATACTATTAGTGTTACGCCTGGACAAAGAGTCACGACTGGTGAAATTATCGGCTACAGCGGCAATACCGGCTACTCAACCGGACCGCACCTTCACTTCACGGTCTACGCCAAAGAGGGTGTGACGGTACGTCAATTTAATGAAATCAAAACAGTTACTTCTTGTGGCCCAGCTTCTACTCCAGTAGCCGCTACCGAGGCCTACCTTGACCCAATGTTGTACCTGCCAACTCCGTAAATTTAGGAGTGCCCTTCGTGACGTCTCTTTACCTCAGCGGCTATAGCGACCATCTCGATGATTCTACGGAACTAGGGAAGGGGTTTGATTAGAAAATTTACTCCGATACTTTGTGATAAAAAGAGAGGGGATTGAATACAAACACTTACAGACTCGACTAAAGGAAAGCCGCCCGAGGGAAGCGGTCGATACATATCGGGGGCTTCCTTCGGGCGGCGCTATTTGAACCGCATTGTCTCAGCAGGCTCACCGACATCAGCACGGATCGTGACAGTCAGCACGCCGCACGCGTAGTACTGAATCCAGCGTCGACCCGAAAGGTACCACCCGACCCTAACCTCGACCTTGAAGCCAATATTCGGGTAGTTCGCCTCCACACCCGGGACCGCCAGATGCTCGTACAGCATCTTGGCATCAGGACTCATCGCGGTATCGACCACGATGATGGTGTGGCCGTCCGCATCAGCCACAAGCTGAGCGAACCGCTGCACCGGCAGTGCTGCAGCAGCCGCATCCCTCTGATCCATAAACAACCTCCCCAAACCACCCATGTCGTTCCCTCCTCCTTCTGGGTACTGCACACAATACAACAGAAGTACGATAAAAGGAAGGTACGTATGAACAGCCCTAAGGTCGCATCAAAACATACATGTAGGCCACAAGTCGACCACCAACAGCGCTGGCAACAAACTTACTAAATAGGGTGTGCACCGTAGTGTACGAAGAACAACCCCATCTATTCAAAGTGAATATCATCACCAGGCACCCAGCGCTTCTAAAGCGCCCTGGGGACAATTGTGAGAAGGAGCATTATTTTTGCTATAATACTGAGTATTAGAGTTATTATACTCAGTTACTAGTAACTACTAAATAGGCCCTTCCCTATGTCTACATCTCCCAAAAACCACCTCCCTCTCATCGACGATTTTCTGCTGCACATTCAGGCAAATAACTACTCGCACGAAACGCTCTACAACTACGAGCGCGACCTCGACTCGTTTGCGCATTTTCTTCACGACGAACTTGGCGGACTCTCGTTTAGCAAAATGACCAAAAAGACTATCGAGCAGTACAAGGCCTACCTCAACTCCCCCACCCGCAAGACCTCGGGGGGGCAGGAATCTGAAGTGAAGCTCAAAAGCGGCTCCATCAATCGCCACCTCACGTCACTCCGCCGCTATCTTAACTTCCTCCTCGACATGGATGAGGAAGTCCCTGTCCCACCCACCTCCATCAAGCTCCTGCGCATGGGTAAGCAGCATGGACAAATTGCTGAGTTTGAAGAAATGATCAAATTGATCGAGTGCCCCAGCGACGTCGAGAAGGAAGAGTTTGTAGCAAAGCGTAATCGCGCCATGCTCGAAACGCTGTTTGCGAGTGGTATGCGTATCTCAGAGCTCATTAGCCTACGGCGCAATCAGCTCGACCACACGGGAAAAATCTTTGTTGAAGGCAAGGGCCGCAAGCGTCGCTTCATCTACCTCACTCCTCGTGCCGAGGGTCACATCCGCGATTACCTCAAGCTACGTGACGACGACAACCCGTTTATTTTTGTGGCTGAGCGTGGACTCAATGCCGCCAACAAAAAGAGGCACATTTCACCAAACTACGTGCAAATGAAAATCAAATGGTACCGTGAGTACCTTGGTATGAGTATTAAAACGAGCGCCCACTCTCTGCGCCACGGCTTTGCCACCTACCTGGCCGAGCAAGGCGCGAACCCGGCCGCCATCCAGGTCCTCCTTGGCCACGAGTCACTCGAGACCACCACGCGCTACGTCCACGCGTCAGACCGCTACGCCGAAGACTCGCATCGTAAGTTTCACCCATTAAAGAAGTAGTTCACCACGTTCAAAATACACATTGCCGTGCCCTTGCGGGCACGGCTCAGCATCCTGTGAATTTCAGTTCACCTTTGCCAATCTAACTTGGCCAGGCATCTGCTCAAGCCTTACCCACTCACACTCCCACCGTTCTGTTAGGTGAGTCCTGGGTGTAAGTAACGGTACAAGTATTGTTGCCATTTGTGCACATTCGGCCTCTGTACGTGCACTTGGCAGGTACACATGTGACCAAGTGCAACTGTCAGTGCCTCGAAGACACTGGAGTAGCACTAGAACAAAAACACTCCCGATCATCAGCGGCGCCTCCTTCGCTTTTGCTATCACAACACCAATAAAAAATACAACAAGTGTTACTATACAACAAGTGTTACTCATCCTGCACCATCACCCCACCGAGTAACTGTGCCGTGATCCGATCATAATCAGGTCGGTGGGCTGTCAAATGAATGGTCCGAGTAGCTGCTCCCCTTCCCTCCTCGGGTACGACCTCCATCAACTCAGGATGCGCGCCCACGTACACACGTAATTTTTCGGGAATAATTTCGTCCTGCGATAAAAAGGTCAGCCGATTGCCAAATAACTCTCGCAAAGCATCCTTTAGCTCGGTGTAGTGGGTACAGCCAAGAATCACGTGAGTGATTGCTGGATGGGTCACTAAGGCCTCTTTAATGTATCCTTTGGCCGTCTCAGCCGCCACACTTCCCTGCCCCGCTTCGATGAGAGGCACGAGCCCTGGTGTAGCAACCGCATGGAGTACTAGTGGGTAGCCACGTTTTGCTAATTCCCGTTCGTACTTGCCTGAATCCACCGTACGTTTAGTAGCCAAAAGGAGCGCTTCCTTGACATTATCAGAAATCATGTTTTCGATAGTGGGAATGATCACCCCCAGAATGCGCCGCTGTGGGTAGTGCGCGGGCAAATATTCATCTTGCAGCCGACGCAACGTTTCGGCCGAAGCGGTGTTGCAGGCAATAACCACCAGCGCGCACCCCTCTCCAAAAAGGTAGTCCATAGCGGCTACCGAAAAGCGATAAATCTCGTCTTCGGTTTTATCACCGTAGGGCAAGTTTGCCGTGTCGCCATAGTACACGTACGAATGCTCGGGCAATGCCTTCGCGACCGCCCGCAAAATGGTGAGTCCCCCCAGTCCCGAATCAAATAACCCGATTTTCATATTTTTCTATGTACCTCATTGCTCGATTGACATTTGTATTGCAGCGCATATAATGTATTCATCACGATGAAAGAGACCCTTGTACAGACTCGTCTGCACCGGGGGCTTTTTCTTTCATGTCTTTTGAAAACTTTTGGTAGAGTTCGTCCAGAAACGTTATTGGGATGTTTTTGTTGCGCAGCAAGAATGAGCACTTCTTCTTTGATGGGGCCAAAATGAGAACGCGAATTTTTGCATTGCTTAAAAACTCAACCAGACACCCGAAGTCGCCATCTCCAGTAACGACTACGCAACTATCAAACTTCTTCTCATAAAAGTCTGATGTTACTTTTAACACAAGCTCAGCATCGCAGTTGCCCTTTACAACACCACCGACTAGAACTGTTTGCTTAAAAACAAGGATAAAACCACACTCCTGCAAACGTTGATAAAAAACGGTCTGAGAGGGGACAAAACCAATAAATAAATATACCGACGTTGGTTGATACTTCTGATGTAGCCAATTCTTAAAGTTTCGGTAATTAACACGAAAGCCAAGCTCTTTGGCTGATCGATACAAATTATTTCCATCAATGTATACAATACATTTCATTTGGAAAAGAAATTATAGCACCTATACAGCATTGCCTAAGAGACAAATTTTCTCATACTCACTCTTTGTAACTTCAGTAATCGAAAGTCGGTTGCCGCGCACCAGCGTGCGCATATTTTTTAACTGTTGGTCGGTGCGTAATTCTGCCAGCGGTACCAAGCGCTTAAAGGTACGTAGATACTTCATCTTCACAGCAAGCCATCGTGGCGCGGCCTTGGTGCTTCCCTTATCAAAATAGTCACTCTTCGGGTCAAACTGGAGCGGATCCGGGAAGGCCTCACTCACCACCTCCATCTCGCCCGCCACCCCCACATCCTTGGTACTACTATGATAAAACAACGCTCTATCCCCTACCCTCACTTCACTACGTAGTAAATTACGTACCTGATAGTTGCGCACCCCGTCCCACGTAGCTACTCCTTTGCGCCGCAAATGCTCAATCCCAAACACCTTCGGTTCACTCTTAAACAGCCAGTAACGCACCGTGGTGGATTTTGCACTCACGGGAAGGAGTATACTAGATATATGAGGGAAATGGACTTCCCTACCCTCACCTATTTAGCTAAAACTTCAATCGTATGTTGATGATGCAAGAATCACATCGTGTTATGCTCCGCAGCTATGGACTGCTGCTTGCCCGCGTCTTAATGGGCGGCATGTTTTTAATCTCTGGACTTAACATTCTTTTTGGAACAGGGAGTGTTGTAGGTGTAGCAGCGATGATTGGCGAGACCGGGCTCCCTACTGCCACCTTACTCGCCTGGCTCGTGGTCGCAGTAAAAATCCTTGGTGGTGGCGCCCTTATGCTTGGCTATCGCACCGGGCTCGCTGCAGGGGCGCTCATTGGGTTTACTATTGTTGCTTCACTCGCTTTCCACCTTGGAGCTTCTGAAGGTGGCCCATTTGGCTGGGACATGGGACTATTTAAAAATCTAGCTATTATTGGCGGCCTCCTCTACGCTATGGCCTATGGCCCGGGCGAGGGCTGGAAGCTTGGTGGCGGCGCTGCTCCAATGCCTTCAGCGCAAGCTTCACGCTTCTAAATTCACTTCATTTATTCGTGTACAGCCCCACGGCACTCCTGTGCCGTGGGGCTGTGTATTTATTGACTTTTCTATGTAATATGTTATATATAGTCTGATTCATTCCTGAGGGGGATCGATGATGCGTTCTTTACTTGGCCCGTTTATCGGGCTTTTCTTCAAAAGCCCGATAACGACAGCTGTAGTCGCGCCTAAAGGGCCTGATCACCTACGCACCCAGAAGGTACTCGGTGAAGCTGCGAAACAAGCACTCACCGAGGCAGCGTCCGAAAACCGGTGGTCGCGGGCCGGGGGCAAGAAGGAAGCTAGGGGACTGGTGGTCATCGTCAACCAAGACAACCACGGATGCTGTTCGATCTTCGTGTCGGCGCATCGGAACGGCTTGCCGCTCCGAGTACTACAATTCGACCTACACGTCGCGAGCAGCACCGTCTATCTATCTACCAGCCACCCTACGGGGATAGAAAGGGTTCGGGGACTCCCGGAATTCAATGAACTCCTGAGAGGGGCCTGCCACTACGTAAGGAGCTGGCGACAGCACGAAGAACAACCAGAACTGGTCACTTGAGCGACCACGTTCGTGCATCAGCGCCTCGTACCTACCCCGGAGGGAAACCTTCGGGGTGCTTTTTTATATGGTAGACAAATACACAAACAGCGCCCTTGCGGGCGCTGTTTGTTGTCTTTAGATATTAGCGGCGACCCTCTTGTTCCAGCAAGGAGCCGATGCGCTCCAGGGCTGGGTGCCCTGCGTCTCGTAGAGATAGCGGGCGTAGGCCATGTTGTGGTAGATGTCTTCAAGGTCGAGCTTGAGCTCTGCAGCCTTCTTGCCGTGGTAACGGTAGTTGATCTGCATCACTCCAGTGTCGTCGTTATCAACTCGTCCACGGAGCACGGTACCATTCGATACCGTGTGGCGGAAGGTCGATTCACAACGAGCAATCTCGGCCATGATCGGGATGTCGCGGAAGTAGGAGCGGACAATTACCTCGTCCGAGGCAGTGGCTGCCGTGCTCTCCTGTGCTTCGGCGACGGCAATCGTACCGAACTCGGTTTCAGGCGGGGTGATGGTAGTTGCCGAAGCAGCCATCATAACCGCGAGAATCACTGTCGATAAAATAAGCCAACTGTCTTAACTAGCAAACATCGGGTTAGAGGAGCCTTGGGCCGCCCGTCACCGATGACCGCACTATCCTATCACAGACCGCGGATTTTCTTTATGATAGCATATTTATGCCTGTTTGTCAATACATCTTGGCCCTTATTTTGCATAGATAGCCTTATTTTAAGCCGTGAATTTATACATTTTTGGCCCTTACAAATTAAGCCCAAATCTAGTAATGTTAGCTTTTAGACAGCACGGGAGAATCGAGAAATGGACGGAGCTCATCACTCCATAGAACTACCAGCAGACCTGCCTGTAGGGACCAAGAGGCGCATTGAGACGGAAGCACAGCCGCTTTCAGTGTCTGGCATACCTTTCCCTGATGGGATGAAGGTATACATAATGCGCCGATCAGGCCGTAAATGGGACGACAGTACGCTCGAGCTCTGGTTTTCTCCTCACGGCGGACGACGGAATGACAAGGAGCCAGATCTTGTGATTAAGAAAGCGTCTGGCGAGAGTAATCTCGTGTTCATTTGGGCAAAGGCCCCGCCGACTTACCTACATCGCATTGTGGCTGAGAGTATCTTCTTTCACTACTTCTATGCTGTGATGTGACCCTTTATTAGGCCACCACATGACGATCTCCCACCCCGCCTTCCCCCGAGCCACCAGAGGGCTCGGGGGAACTTGTTTATTGAAAGCTCATACTGAGTCATTCACACGCTAGTGCTTTCCCGCCACCTTGAAGTTGAAAAACAGGTTCATTAAATAGTTCCAGATACCGACAATCCCAGCAATTAGTACTCTGGAAGTAAGGTAGTGCCATCCAAGCACTGATACGGCTGCAAACATGAGTCCCATGACAACCACTACGCCGACCCCAGCAATAGCAATGAACCCATAGTACCCTTCCACGAGTGGTCGAGCAGTCTGACTAAACACCACCTTACGACTAACAAAGTAGTTAAACGAAACGGCGATTAAAAATGCTAGCCCGGCAGAGAGAACATAATTGATTAAAAAGACGTCTGTCAGTACATACAGAAGAAACAAATCCAGCAAAAAAGTTGAGAATCCTACTGCCGTATATTTTAAAAATCGCTCTACGGTTTTATTCACGTGGTCTATTGTATCTGATGTACTAAGTGCCAGAACCTATGCTGCGAGCCATAACAAAATGCAAAATGAACTTACTCCACCTCCTCGTATTGACGGGCCAGGGAGAGAGCGCCCCAGAGGCCAGCGCTATCGCCCAGAGCCGCTGTCGTAATAAGTGGGCAGTCGACAAAGCCATCGAGTGCCTCGACCGTATACTTACGAATAGCAGGCAGCGGAATTTTCGGATCACCAATGATCATCGAGCCGCCGAGCACGATTACCTCAGGCGACCAGTAGAGCACGGTGTTTTTAAGACCTTGCGCGAGGTATGAAGCGAGCTCGTCCCAGATGACATCCTCTTGCGGTATTTCCTTTGGCTTCGTGCCCATGCGCGACTCGAGGCCGGTACCAGAAACCAGGTTCTCGAGCGTTGGTTCAATATCATCGCCGAGGATAGTGCGGTCGATATCGAGCACTTGGTGGCCTGGTTCAAAACCAATCGTCGCCGGATCAAGCCGCCCGTCAACCACCTTCACACCACCCACACCCGTAGAGACCGTATGGTACGCTACGATGCTACTCCCCTTCCCTGCTCCAAAATGAGCTTCACCGAGGCCAGCCACGGCCGTGTCATTCTCCAGTACAAACGGTGCGTCATAGTGCTTTTTGAAACCCCGCGCCAGCGACTTCCCGGCCCAACCAGTGAGGATACCGTCGTTGTGCATCCCACCACGGTCGTCGGATAAGAGGCCTCGGATACCACCCGCAATGAGATACACCTCCTCTTTTTCCACTCCCAGCCCTTCGGCCGCGGCAATGAGTGCCTTCATACCCGTATCAAAATCATTGATGGTTTTGATAGTGGTGTGCTCGGACAATGTTTCGTGGTCGCGCGAGAGCGCTACCCGTGTGGAGGTGCCACCGATGTCAAAGAGGAGATAGGTCATAGGCCTAGAAGTTCGCGCGTCTTTTGCTTGTAGAGTTCAACATTTGGCTGGTCAAAAGCGCTTACATTCATGAGGTGCGCGAGATACATAGTTTCAAGCATGGCAGCACCAATGTAGCGGCCCAGGGTGTTTGGTAAGTCGGCTTCAGAAAAGACCGTCGCGCGGTACGGCAGTTTACGCTCACGATAGGCCGCTACAACGCCGCCATACAGAGCGGCACTGATTTCGCCCAAGGTGAATTTTTTAAGTTGTGGCGCGAGCTTGGTGGGGCCGACTTTGTAGTCGATACCACTCTTATCGAGCGAGACAAACTCTGTAAAGACGCCAGGAAAGCCTGAGAGATAGAGTTGGCATACTGAGTGCAGTTCTACCGGAGTGCTGATTGTCGGTAGAAAACCGAATTTGACTGGTTTACCACTTCGATCGGTCGACTTACCAAGGCTTTCAGCCAGCAGTTGTCGGTACCAGGCGCCTAAGGGAACGAGGCGGCGGTCAAAAGCAAAGAAGTTGAAGTGGCGTACTCCAGCCTTTATGTATTCAAAAAACTGCTGCGAGCGCGCGGCGACCGCCGCCTCGTTCTCCCCCAGCGCCGCCTCCCGCACGCCCGCTGCGAAGGCATCGATGTCGTGGCCGAGGAGCGAGAGTGGCACTAGACCCACTTCCGTGACGACGGAAAAACGTCCACCAATCACCGCTGGCATCGGTACGTACTGAACTCCAAGTTTTTTAGCGGTTTTGACCACTGCTGCTCCTGGATCACCAATCATGAGCGTCTGCCCGTAGATAGCCGCCCCGAAACGGTCTTCTAAAACGCGCAAAAGGACGCTCGCGTTCGCTAAAGTTTCTGTGGTAGATCCTGACTTACTGATAATACAAACAGCCAGCGCTGAAGCTTTTTTTATTGTCTTTAATTCTTCAATAAGAACTACCATCTCCTCTGGCGCCAGCATATCAAGCACCGAGAGACGGACACCCTTTTCACCCAGTGCCCCGTGAATAGCTTCCAAACCTAGTGAGGAACCGCCAATACCCACGACGATAACGTGCGACAGTCGCGTAAAGCGCTTGGTTACAGCCCTCACGGCCGCTACCACCTCTTCCGTTGGGTACATAAGCACTCCTTCTGGAGTAGCCGACGGCCCCGTCGCTCTGGCGGCGGCGACAATGGCGCGATAGGCCTTGAGCGAACGCTCATCAGCTGGGCGGGGGGTACGAGGGATTGGATCAAAGGCAGTCGTTTTCATAGTCAGATATATCGTAATGAATAGTCCTCATTCGCCAACGCTACAATTGACGAATGTTGTCACACGAGACGTTTTTGAGGATGTAATTGTAGGCGTCGTTTACATTATCGACGAGGTGATAAAGTTCGAGATCCTCGACACTTACCGCGCCATATTTCTTGAGGAGGTCCTTCTCAAACCAACGCAAGAGTGGTTCCCAATATTCCTTTCCGTAGAGAATAACGGGTAAACGCTCAATCTTCTTGGTCTGCATCAGGGTGATGATCTCAAAAAACTCATCGAGCGTACCAAAGCCCCCCGGGAAATAGACATACACTTCAGAGGCAAAGGTGAGCATCACCTTGCGCGAAAAGAAGAAGTCAAAGTTCAGTGACTCGGTGGTGTAGGGATTGAGCTTTTGTTCAAACGGCAACTGGATGTTGAGGCCGATTGATTTGCCACCCACCTTAAAGGCGCCCACGTTCGAAGCTTCCATAATGCCCGGGCCGCCACCCGAGATAATCGCAAAGCCTTTTTTTGCGAGCTTGGCGGCTAATTCCTCAGCTGCTTTATAGTAGGGGTCAGTCGGTGTTGCGCGCGCACTGCCCCAGAAGGTGGCGGCGAGCCCATGATTACGCAGGAGCTCAAACCCTTGCACAAACTCCGACATAATCCGAAACACCCGCCACGACTGCACAGCATCGCCGTCAGTGCCCTTTGGGTCAAGGAGTTCGGTTACCACGCGGCAGTGCGGTGCCATAGTGATCTTGACCGGCTTTTTTTTAGGCGCGTCAGGCTTTTTTTTACCGAAGAGAAATTCCCGTACCATCGCTACAGTTTAGCATTCACGAAGCGACGAACGGTATCGGGAATGCTGAAAACTCGGGGAGAAGTGGGCGGCCGTAGAGAAGTCGCGAAGTCACCTCGGCGTGGCAGAGCGCCCCAGTAAGCGCGTTGTGTGGTTCTGGTTCGGCGGGAATGCCGCAATAGTTTAAAACAGCATCTAAATTAAGCGAGCTGCGGCGGTGCTGCTCGTCGATTGGGGGTGGTAGGCCGCGCGCTATCATGTGCATCCAACACATCGTATGGGTGTCGAGCGTACGGTGCGCAAAATCCCACGGGAGGTCAGCCCGATCGGCGGCCGCCCGCAGCATGTCACGGTCGTAAGAGACATTTTGGCCAGTAAGCGTCCGGTCGCCGAGATGCTGCGACCACTCGACAAATTGCTGCACGAGTTCCGCCTCGCTCATTTTAGTGGGGTCGGTAATCTGTGCTTCTGTAAAGCCGTTCACCTCAAGCGCTTCCTCCATAATATGAGCTCCTTCCCAGATCCGACACTCACCGTAAAATCGACGCTCTGGGTGTTCAAAATCCACTGCTCCCAGCGAAACAATCGAGTGCTTCCGATAATCTGTCCCCGATCCTTCAATATCAATAACTAACATGGGTTGATTATACCGTTTCGGGTGGGGTAAGGCCACGCTTCGCGTCATACTCGTGCACCACGCTCGCTCCAAAGTAAATGATGGCGGCCGCGGCGTAGATCCAGATAAGGAGCGCGGCGATGAGTCCCGCAGCGTCATAGAGCTTGGGCACGGCGGCGTTTCCGATATAAAAAGCAATAAGATTTTTTGCAAGAAGAAGGAGCACACTAGCAACCACCGCTCCCACAAAGCTAGCCCGCCGCGAATGGGGGGAGGGGGGCAGGAATCGATACATGAGATAAAACAACCACACTGTTGCAACGAAAGCGACTGCGGAGGGCAATAACGGTAGCGCTCCCCCGGCTGAAGAAACTAAAAGACCATCGGCCGCCATCACTACCATGAGATACACCTGCAACACAAAAATAAATACCACCGAACGCCAGATCTTGCGCAGCCAACCACGGATGCCTGTATGGGGTACGTCCCACAGATGGTGAAAACCGCTCGTGATCAAATTGAACGCTAGCACGATCATGCCAAAGAAAAATAGTGACCCAATCACTGGCACCCGCAGCGGCCCGCCGTCTTGCCGCAACGTGCCGATCGCATCAGCCAAAAAGGTAATGAGGTCTGGACCAAGAATCTCTCCCCAGACTTTAAACACGTGGACGGTGTAGGCAGAGCCAAACACGGCTGAAAGCACCGTCACCGATACCAAAATGAGCGGCGTGAGGGCAAATGGCGTGTAGTACGCAAGCGACGCTGCGAGGTGATCACCGTCGCGATCATAGAAGCGCCGAGCGGCGGAAAAAAGGAGAGAAAAAGGATTCATGGGGAGTGCAGTATCGAACAGTTAGCGGCGGGCGTGTAGCCCGCCGCGGCAGCCTCAGCGGTGGTGGTAAAGAATAGTTTATTTTCCTCTTTTATTTGCTTGGCCCCAGCACACGACTCGTGGTGATAGCGGGTACCCGAACGCGAGGCCACATAGGGTCCTTTTGTGGCAGCAGCCCTTTGTGGTGACGCCGGAGTAGGCGAGGTGGCAGGCGGCGTGGGCAAAGTGGCAGTAGGACTTGCTGTAGATGGGCCCGTTTCAGTATACGTCATGGAGACAGCGGCCCCACCCGCTCTCCCCCACCCCACTTCGGTGGCTGAATAGCGGCCCAGGGCAAAGGCTGACAGGGCCACCAGGGTTAGCAAGACGGCCAGAAAGAGCCGTTCATCTTCTATGAGAAACTTGAGTTTTTCCCACATATACCGTATAGTACCGCGGTTACTTTCATTGATTATTACTTTTTCCTATGGCAACCAAAAAGGCTGGCGGCACCGCTAAAAACCTACGCGACTCACAACCAAAATACCTCGGCGTCAAGAAGGCCGCTGGAGCGGCTGTGCGCGTAGGAGAAATCATCGTTCGCCAGCGCGGCACCAAGATTGAAGCAGGCGCTAATGTGAAGGTGGGTAAGGATCACACCCTCTTTGCTATGAAGAACGGAGTAGTTGCCTTCCGTACCGTCCGCAAGAAGCGCTTTGACGGCCAGGTGGTAGAAAAGCGCGAAGCCCGAGTCCTTGTTGCTTAAGGTGCACTACAAAAAACACCCCTCTACGAGGGGTGTTTTTTGTTCTACCTCCCTCTATGGGCGTTACGACCCCCTTACAATCTCCACCTTCTCAACAACCACCGGCTCAAGCGGTATATCACTCGGCCCTATCTCTACCCCACCGATCGTATCAACCACCTCCATTCCCTTCACCACCCGACCAAATACCGGGTGCTTTGAAGTCAGCGGCTCTTTGTCAAAATCAAGACCAGTGTTGTCAACGAGATTAATAAAAAATTGACTCCCTCCGCTCTCGGGACCGCTGTTAGCCATCGCAATCGTACCACGAACGTTGGTGAGAAATTCACCCGCGATGTGTTCGTCGGGAATGGCGTAGCCGGGACCACCGCGGCCGTAGGACATGACGTTGTCGGTTTTAGAATTTGGATCACCACCCTGGATCATAAAGCCCTCAATCACGCGATGAAACTTAGTACCATTGTAAAAACCCTTCTCCGCTAGTTTAACAAAGTTACCAGTCGTCACAGGCATGGTGTCTTCAAAAAGTTCAAGTTCAATGGTGCCTTGGTTTGTGGTAATGACCGCAGTTGGATTCATAGGATTAGTGATTGAAGCTGAATAAGCAGCCAGTTCTTCGGCGGTCAGGGGCCCGGGGAGTGTGTCTTCGGTAAAGGTAGCATCGTAATTACTAGCAGTCTGTCCATTTCCGCCCAGCCAATAAGACACCCCACCAATGAGGAGTCCGCAGACTGCGAGCACCCCAATCACCGTTAGCGAACCTTTAGGTAACTCCGACATAGGTAAAAATAGGGCAATTAAGAATTTCTAAAACGCCTACATAGCTGGTTCCACCCGCAGTGTCACCTGGCCGCGCACCTCACTGCGCCTCACCTCGATACTACATTCGCCAAAAGCTTTACAGGGCGCGCTCAGTACAATATCACTAGCCGCTGCTGGCACGCCGGCTCCCTGGAGTGCCGCCGCCATTGCCTCTTTAGTTAAGGCTTGGTAGAGGTGCCCCTGAGGATTCCCAGCGGCCCACACCACAATTGGCGTCTCACCCAAGGCGGTAAGGCCCGCCCGTAGTGCCGAGAGGCTCGTGGCTTTAGTGGCTGCCTCATGGTCACTTGCGCTACGCAGGCGGGCAATTGCCTCCGGCGTCGCCGGCAGGGCCGCTCGCTCGGGAATAAGTTTATTACGAGCAAAACCATCAGGCACCTCTACCACCTGGTGGCGACGGCCTATTTTGGCCACATCTCGTAAGAGGATTACTTTCATACAATACACGCCTGCTCCAAAGAGGAGACGGGCATCAGTATAGCAAAATAAGCGTTATTGTGTAGCCTCGGTCGTGGTCGCGGTACTGGTAGCTACGGGAAGGCCACGCAGGAAATTCAGCGCTGCTGCTTTCTGGGGATCGACTCCCTCCACCACCTGTTGCGGAGTACGCGCGATGGCGATGTCCGGCGCGAGGCCGCCTTCAGAAATTGACACGCCTTCTGGGGTAAGCCACCGGGCAACGGTCACCTTTACCGAGGCGCCCGAGGGCAGCTGGATCAATTCTTGCACTGACCCCTTCCCGAACGTCGTGGCGCCCATCAGCGTCGCCACACCGTGAGCCTTGAGCGCCCCTGCCAAAATCTCAGAGGCCGAGGCGGAGCCGCCGTCAATCAAGACCACGAGATCCTTCGGCGCAAACGAGCGGAGTGTACGCCCTTGACTGCGATAGAGCTTCTCCTCTTCATTATCGCCAAACGATTCGCGCACAATCACTTTGCCGGTTGGCAGGAAGAAGCCAGCAATCGCCACGGCACTTTGGAGAAGCCCGCCGGGGTTTCCTCGTAGGTCGAGCACCATGTTCGTCGCACCACTGCGTACAAATTCCCGCAGGGCCTCCTGCATTTTTGCTTCGGAAAGTTCGTTGAAACTATGGAGAGCGACGATGAACACCTCGCCATCCTTCGTCGTAGTGACCGTAGGCACGTTGATGGTGTCGCGTACCATTGCTATCTCGCGCACTTCAGTATCACCCTGGCGGAAAATGGTGAGTGTCACGGTGGTGCCCTTTTCACCACGAATGAGTCGCACCGCCTCATCGACGCGCATACCATCAGTAGATTTTCCGTCGATTAAAACGACGATATCGCCCGCCACAATACCGGCCCGCTCGGCAGGCGTCTCAGGAAGTGGTGCAATCACCGCAATCACCCCATCACGGATTCCCACCTCCATCCCTACCCCACTGAAGTTACCGGAAATGTCTTGGTTCAGTGCTTGGGTATCAACGGGCGGCAGAAACACGGTGTATGGGTCTCCATAAGCGTCCACCAGGCCATCAATCGCTCCGCGCAGCTTTTCCTCGTTCGTGAGGGTGGTGGTCGCTGTCGTGGTGAATTTATTGTCGAGAATTTCCCACACGCGCCAGAACTCGCTCATGTTGACGTCACCCGGCACCGCCACCTCAGAGGTGCCCGCAAACAGTGTAAAGACATTAGCGGTGCTCTCGCGCCCACTCACTATCCCTAATTCACCAAGCTGCAGGCCAGTCATAAACGTACCGGCTGCCAGTAAAAATGCGAGTGCTACTCCAGCACCACGAAAGCGACGCTTCGGTGACTTCGCAACTATAATCGGTTCATGCATACTGACATTATGACATGCGGAGGTGAGCGCTGTACACAGGGAAGAAAAAAGAAGACGCGTCGTCCACGAGGGACGACGCGCTTGGTGGCGGAACGAATCAGTAGGAGCCAGCCCACCGCTGGATCGCTTCAAGAACTGAACTTGGACGTCGGGTTTTTATTTTCCCACGTCGCACCCAACGGCCAGGCTTCCTCCTCTTAGGTTCCGGGAGATGCACATCAGCCCGGTTGGGGACATTGTCCACCACCCAATGGATGAACCTCTCTGACAGGCTGGGCTTTTCAGGCGCCAGCTGGTCATGAAGGTCGGGGTAGAGCCACGCGACGAGCCCACGGTGGCGCCGGCAGGCGAGAACGTGGAGGCCAATTGGCTCCACCGTGCGGTCGAGCACGTAGAGCTGGGGGTTTCTCTCTTCCAGAGTCTCGAGCTCGACCGCGACCCACTTCGTGCCGAAGTCTATCACCTCCCCGCTGTTGCCAGAGAGCGACGCGGGTGAGATGCAAAAAACTAGGAAGTTTCGATCGCCCACCGTCACCTGCCTCATATCATTGATTGCGCAGTGACAGCTGCTCGCCAAGTGGGCAAGCACGTCGAGGACTTTCACGCTAATCTCTTCGACCATCGTTTTCCCTCCCAAAATGAAAGACCAATTTTATAACAGTAGATCATGCAAAGCATATAAAGTCAACAATCGCCGCTAGGGACAGGCCTGCTATACTCTGGTACACATGTTTGGCTCACTATTTAGCTCAAAGACTGCGGCGCACCCACCGGCGGTGCTTTTGCGTCTCCATAATACGCTCACCGGCACCCTTGATGAGTTCTCGCCCCTAGAGCCTCCCACCGTGACCATATACAGCTGTGGCCCTACTGTCTATGATTTCGTCCATATTGGCAATCTGCGCATGTACGTCATGTGGGACATCTTAAAGCGCACCCTCATGCACTTTGGCTATGAGGTGAAGCACACGATAAACCTCACCGACTTCGGTCACCTCACTGACGACGCCGACGCTGGTGAAGACAAAATGATGAAGGGTCTGCGACGGGAAGGTTTGCCAGTCACTCTGTCGGCCATGCGGCAGCTCGCTGATATTTACACCAAAGCCTTCAAAGACGATACCGATGAATTGCGCATCATGCCACCCACTACCTGGGCCCGCGCCAGCGAATATGTTGAAATGCAAATCCGTCTGATCGAAACCCTCGAGGGCAAGGGTTATACCTATGAAACTACTGACGGCGTGTATTTTGATATCGCGAAGTTTCCTGCTTACGGCAAGCTCGGCAATATTAATCTTGAGGATTTGCGCAGCGGTGCACGCGTGCAGGTAAATAGTGAGAAGCATCACCCAGCTGATTTTGCCGTCTGGAAGAAGGGCCTCCTCGGGTGGGAAAGTAAGTGGGGCAAGGGTTTCCCTGGCTGGCACATCGAATGCTCGGCCATGGCCATAGCTACCCTAGGCAAACAACTCGACATTCACACCGGTGGCATCGACCACATCCACACCCACCACAACGCCGAAATTGCCCAAAGTGAAGCCGCTACCGGCAAAGAATTCGCTCGCTTTTGGCTCCACGGCGAATTTATTACCATCGACAGTACCAAAGTCTCAAAGTCACTAGGCAACGGCATCACCCTACGTCACTTACGCGACCTTGGCTTCTCTGGAGACGACTACCGCTATTGGCTTCTCACGGCCCACTACCGCTCGCCGGTAAACTTTACCGTAGAAGCGTTGCGCGCTGGAAAGCAGGCACTCTACCGACTCAAGCGAGTGGTGTTTGAAGAGTACGCCACGGCGCGTCCTACCGTACACGAAGGTTACCTCGACCGCTTTACCGCTCACCTAGGAAACGATCTCGACACGCCCAGTGCTGTAGCCCTTTTGTGGGAAGTAGTAAAAGATACGACCCTCACCGCGGGTGAAAAATATGGAACCGTTCTCGCCATGGACAGCGTGCTTGATATCGGTTTAAACGACGAGCCCGACGAAGGCGTGCGGTCGCTCGGCATCGTGGGAAATAGCGAACTACCCCCCGAGGTACAGGCCCTGATGGCCGACCGTGAAGCCGCCCGGATAGCCCGCAATTGGCTCGAGGCCGACCGCCTGCGTGAAGCCATCAACCTCCGCGGCTACAGCGTCGAGGATACCCCGCAAGGACCCAAGATCACCAAAGTTACGAATGAATAAGGGCTGAGCTGTTGGCAAAAGCGCGAAAGTGGCCAAACGCTGCGCGTTTGGCCACTTTGCTTCACTTGTACAGAAAGCTTACTCCCCCACCCGAGGCGAGAGGCGCTTAACGGCCATAATGTCACCGCAGAGGGCTTTGGGTGCTGGTAGATAACGCACCCCGGCTGTAGCGGCGTCAAAGGTAAGTTTGGCTTCGGCCCGCTGTCGATCGCGGTGTTCGCGTAGCCGCGCCACCGCCTCTTCTCTCGTCGCGCGCATGTCAGCGAGCGTGTGATAATCGTCATACATCCACGGCAGCACCCCGCACGCGTGAAAGCGAGTTTCATGTTCGCCCTCATGCTGCTTCCCTAAAAGTCGTACCGGCTTCCCTGTTCGCAGCGTCTCAATATCTTTCACAAATAATTCTCCAAGTGCCACGCGCCATTCCTTCCCTTCCGCATCTTCTACGATTGCCACCAGTGCCGGCAGCGGCTCGCCACGCAGCTCTGCCACCAGCCGTCCTTCTTCCGGCTGCTGCCAAAATTCTTTCTCATGCATCGCCTGTGAGGCGTACCACGACGGCACGTACTGCCCGAGCGAACGGTCAAACACAAACCCCATGCCGATGATGTGTAGCCCTACACCGCCGAGAAGTGCCAGCACGACACTGCCGCCGACAATGTAAGGGAGCGAATAGCGGTAGCCCCGCCGCGTGTGCCTGAGGTGATAGAGCGAAAGCGCACCCGCCACCGCAAACACCATGAGCCATAAATACGGCACGACCTCCAGCATGAAGCTAAAGAAGCTGTCATGCGTCGCTTCGTAGAGGGCGTAGGTACGATAAAAGACCACAAAGAGACTGACCGCAACCGCAATCGAAGCAAGGACTACGGTAGCGAGCCACATGAGCCACAATGCACATTCCTTCCCTAAAAACTGCCAACGCCCGCGCGGGCAAATTCCCTCACACTCGATGCGTTCGAGAATATTATGGCGCAGGGTAAAAGCCTTCTTTGTAGAGACGGGGGCGCCGGTGGTAGTCGGTAGTTCTTCCATAGTAGTTACTTTATATACGCACGTCAGTGGGATTTAAGACAGTGGCGAGCTGCTTTTTACCTCGATGAATAAGTGTTCCCACTGAACCAATGGGGATTTTTAAAATGTCGCTGATTTCTTCGTACTCCTTATGCTCAAAATAGCGCAACAGGAGCACTTCGCGGTACTTCTGATCGAGCTTCCCGAGTGCTCCCCCCACCGCCTCGACTGACAATGCTCGGTCAAAGTGCACATCTGGTGCATCGGAAGAACTGGCGATCATAGCGAGCACCTCGTCACTGTCGGACACCAACGAGCCTTCGGGCCGGACCTGCCGCCGCCGAAACCAGGTCATGGTTTCGTTATGCGCGATTCGGTATATCCACGACGAGAACGACAGGTCGGTGTCAAAACTGTGGAGATTTTTGTATGCTTTTATGAACGTCTCTTGCAGCACGTCGGCCTGGTCGTCTGGATTGCGCAACCCCAGTCGTGCCAAATAGCGTCGCAACTTTCCTTCGTACCGCTCAATGAGCACGCCAAATTGCTCACGATCCGAAAAGGTCGCGTGCACTACCGCACTGTCACTGCGGCTATCACTCAACGTATCATTAACAGGCGTATCATCCATGGGTACATATCACGAACCAGCGTCGTGTAGTAGAATAGTGGCATGACTTTGACAATAAAAACATCCCTGCTTGGGGTACTGTGCGCATCTGTGTTATTGGTGGCAAGCCCCCAGAGCCACGCCTACGAGGTAACCGACACTTACGCTCTGCGCCTCAATGAACAATCAGCGCTCTACGTCGTTATATTCCGCTTTGGCTTTCTCAATCGTGAGACGTACGTCCCCCGACAGGCCGCCCAGAATTATGACACCGGCATCGACACTATTGGCTTTACCTTGGTCGACAGCGCTGGTGCGCCACTCGCTGGTGGCTTATCGATTGCACGCGTGATCAGCAACGCCTCAACCACCAATAATAATTACTACCACATCCCCGACGGCCGCAACCGTGAGTTCGCCATTACCGCACTCGTGGACACAACGAATATCGCTCAGCCGGCTGCCCTAAAAATCACTCACCTACCCTTCACCCTGGACAACAAAGGCGAAATAGAGAGTTTTAAATTGAGGGAGAATGAGCTTGTTCCGTTTATAACACAAGTACTTAGGTAGTGTTGGTCAGCGCCGGGTCAAGAAAGGGCGGTGGGCTTACCAGCACCACACCGCCCTTTCGTCTACGTCCAGAGCTTAGACACGTGTCACCAGCGGCCCGCCAACCCCCGCGATCTCGCGGATCAGCTTGCGTCGCACGGCGTTGCCGAAGGCGTCGAAATCTTCGGCCGCGATGACGAAGGCACCGTTGCCACCAATCACGCTATCACGGAAGTACACGTCGAGCGGGATCGGTGGTGGGGCGCCGAGAATCGGACGGTCGTTGAGGATCGGTAAGCCGTTGATGGTAATCCCCTCCGCGACGGCACGATCGCGTGCCTGCTCAGCCGGCGGTCCGCTGTTATTGACGCCATCGCCCGAAATGTCGATCACCTTGCGCGTCGCCTCATGCGGGCACTGGTCCATCATCTGCCTGGCATGGTCGATCGCGCCGGAGATCGAGGTCCAGGACAACGAGGCGCGCGGTGCCTGTGTGAGCGCCTCGGCCCAGACATCGGCGTCGCGCTGGCTGCCAATTCGCGTCCAGGGCACGACCAGGCGCTGGTATTCAATGCCAGCCCATTCGGTGTAGGCCACGGCGATGCTGCCGAGCATGCCGCCGCGGATCGCTTCGACAATGCGCGAGTCAGACACCGCCGCGCGGTACCCCTCGCGTTGCAGCCTTGCCTCGTCCTCGTCGACGGAACGACTCACGTCTACAGCGAGCACTAGCGCAACATCAACTGGTCCATCGGCCCGTCCAGGCCGTGAATAGCTGGTCAGAGCAACACCACCAGCTGCTCCTAAGAGAGTCCTTCGACGCATCTTCTCGCACTCCCTGAACTTCCACGGGCGGAATTGCCTGTGGTTTCTATCCAACCCCACACTACGCTCCTCTTTACCGATGCGTCAATCTTTTCAACAACACAACGCCCGGTGGACAAACTGTCAATTATTTTTGTGTGCCTGGTTCTTCCACTAATTGCATTTTTACTAAAGATATGCTATAATATAGATACATGGAGTTCCCCATCCGTCTCAACAAATACCTCGCCGAAACCGGCGTCGCGTCTCGTCGTGAGGCCGATGCGCTGATTGAAAAGGGCCAGGTGCTCGTAAACGGCAAGAAGGCAGTGCTCGGTACTAAAGTACTCAAAGACGACAAGGTCACAGTGGGCGGCGCCACTAAAGCCAAAATCTACCTCGCCTACTACAAGGGGCGCGGCATTATTGCTCACTCACCCGAAGAACATGAAGTGGATATTGTGACGCGACTCAAGGAAGACTTTGGTCTTACGGGACTCTTCCCCATTGGCCGACTCGACAAAGACTCAGAGGGGCTTCTCATCGTGAGTAACGATGGTCGTATTACCAAGCCTCTCCTTGATCCAGCAAATAAACTTGAGAAAGAGTACGAGGTGACTGTCGACAAGCCCGTCACCACTTTTTTTGGTAAAGCCATGGCCGCCGGCGTGGTGATTGAGGGCTACCGCACCAAGCCCGCAGCCTTTCGTACCCACCCAAAGAGCCAAGTGAAGTTTTTTCTTACGCTTACCGAAGGCAAAAAGCACCAGATCCGCCGCATGTGCGCTGCCCTCGGCTACCAAGTGCAGTCGCTCTGCCGCGTCCGCGTGGGCTCTATTCTTTTGGGTACTTTAAAGCCCAATCAATATCGAAAGATCGCGGGCAAAGAACTCACCACCCTGCTTGCGACACTAGGCGTCACAAAATAGCCACTGTCACCTAACGTTCACTGCTGACGTTGTATAAAGTAGTCAACCATAGTTCCGGGAGGACCACATGACAACCATTCGCATGGTGTCCAATTCGGACACCATTGGGAGCGGAGTGCGCCAACCGCTGCACGGAATCGTACAGAAAATGCTCGGGACGACTGAGATCTCCGAGCCCTACCTCACCGTTCGCAGCGAGGGATTAGAACACTTCGACCTACCTGCCCTCTCTATCCTCGTGCAGCTATCTGAGGGGGTGCGCTCTACTGGTTCAGCGCACGTACTCCACACTCAACTAGGTGAACACGTGCCGCAGATCGACGGCCTTGTGGTTGAGGTTATCCTACTGGGCGAGTATGTCGCTACCGCACAACGCCACCACAAAGGGCCTGTCGTCGCCTTAAACGGCGGTCCGCGATAACGCGCGGACCGCCGTTTCCCTTGTGGTAAACCTTGTAGTACTTGTGTATAGTAAAAACAGTAAACCAGAAGGAGGAGATGACGTGAACGTTCTTATTACTGCCATCTTCCACACACAGCGTGCCCGCACAGTAATAGTTGATGCTCTGGGCGGGGTGAGTGTGCGGGCGGCCTTCGCAGAACTGGCAAGAGCCTGGGTGCCGCCAAATGAACTTATTCAGTTTGAGTCTGCTCTCCATGGATCTCATGGTGATGAGATCAACTCCAGATGGAGTCAGGATACAGAACTAATACTTCGGTTTGATACCGACGAGGCGCATTCGGTGCAAGCCGACCAGCTACGTGACCGGTTGTTAAAGACAGCTCCTAACCTGGCAGAGATATCCTTTTCTGTCTGGCTGCTTGTGGGCTGTGCCAGTCCGCAGCACAGATATGCACGACATGTTCCCGACGAACCCTAAACGCACGCGGCGCGGGCTTTGCCCGCGCCGCCGCCCTACACCCAGCTTCCTCGGCTGGTGTTTTTGATACAACCCATCTTATTCAAACTGGTAGGTCTGCCACGCTCGCTTGGTGTCCGCGTCAAATACACCACTCTCCCGTACATCAGTACCCGCTTGCAGCTCGGCGACTGCTGCTGCTGTGACCGGGCCATAGTAGCCAGTTGGTCCCGAGGTGGCGAGCTTAAGGGCAGCCGGACCATCACCAAAAAAGATAATGAAAAACTGCAAGAGCTGCACCCGTGGCCCACTATCGCCGGGCGAAAGAGGAGCTGGTAGTAACGCTGGCAGTGTCGCTAAAAGTTCCCGAATGGAAGCTTGGTCTTTCACCGTCGCGGCCACGCCCGCCTTCTTGAGCGCGGCTTCAATTTTGCGCGGAAGGGATACGCCGCTCGCGGCAGCCCGCGCGAAGTCGTTTTTAAACGTAGTGACCAAGAGCTCTGCATAGTCGTCCTCGTCACCCCGCACCGAGCGCAAAATTCCGGGCAGAAAAGCCATTTTTTCTTTCAGGGTCAAATTTTCTTTAAGACGCGGATAAGGGTCAACGGCCCTTCCATCTTCGTCCCACACCTCAAAATGGAGGTGGTAGGCGCCAGGCGGAGCGTTCCCGGTATCTCCCACGGTACCAATAAAATCACCGGCCTTAAGCCGTGTCCCTCGTTTTATGTCGGCAATCGTGTCCAGGTGCATATAGCGAAAGCGCTCCCCGCCCGGATTAGCTGTGGTTACGTAGTTGCCCGAACTTTCACCATCCCCGACCGATGTTACTACTGCCTCGGTAGGAGAAATAATAGGGGTGCCTAGCGGCACCATAAAATCCTGTCCCTCATGCTGCCGTGTCCCGCCACCGCGTGGCGCTCCAAAGTCAGGCACCACTGAACTAAGGGTTACACCAAAAAGTACCGGCACTGAAAATTCCATTACTGGATCATCGTCGAGATGAGAAGTGCTAATACCCCGATCGCGCGTCGCTGCGTGTGCAGGAAAAGCCAACGAAAAAACAAATGCTATGAATAAAAAACTACTAATCGCCAGGCGTCGGTCACTGCAACTTGGAAGTGGTATCACCCCGCTATTATAGCAAAAGCGAAACCCCGCCACAGGGGCGGGGTTTCCTCGGGGCCTGCTATTATTTCCCTCCTCGCTTGCGGTCACTTTCTTTGAGAAACTGCTTGCGCAAACGCACGCTCTGCGGCGTTACCTCAAGGAGTTCGTCATCAGCCATAATTTCAAGACCCACTTCGATCGAGAGGAGCCGGGGTGGCACGAGCGTAATCGCGTCGTCACTGCCCGAAGCGCGCATGTTGGTGAGCTGCTTGCCTTTCGTAGGATTAACTGTCATTTCTTCACCCTTACTCGTATTCCCCACCACCATACCTTCATACACTTCGGTACCAGGCGTGATGTAGAGTTGACCTCGATCCTGAAGGCCGTAGAGCGCAAAACCAAGAGCCTTGCCGGCAATCATTGAAATCATTGAGCCCACCTGGCGCTTCTTGATCTCACCAGCGTAGGGCCGGAAGCCGAGCACGCGCGAAGCTAAAATACCTTCGCCTTTGGTGTCCACCACAAATTGGTTTTTGTACCCCAGAAGTCCTCGGGTTGGTCCTTCAAACATGAGCCGCACTTGGTTTTCATGGGTCACCATGTTGGTCATGACAAAGCCACGGTTGCCGAGGCGCTCAATCACCGCTCCCTGGAATTCAGACGGAATGTCAACGGTCACCTCTTCAAACGGTTCGAGTTTGTGGCCATCTTCTTCTTTAATGATTACCCGAGGTTGCGAGACGGCGAGCTCGTAACCTTCACGGCGCATGTTTTCAAGGAGAATCGAGATATGCATTTCGCCACGACCCCGGACTTCAAATGACTCACCAGCACCAAAGTCGACCTGCAGTCCCACGTTTACCTCAAGCTCCTTCTCCAGGCGCTCCTTGATTTGGCGTGAGGTCACAAACTTTCCTTCGCGACCCGCAAACGGCGAAGCGTTGGGCATAAACTGAAGCGCGATTGTTGGTTCATCTACCTTGATGGCAGGCAGTGCTTCTGCCGTCTCACTGTCGGTGAGTGTGTCGCCAATGTTGATGTCAGCAAAACCAGCGATCATGGCAATATCACCGGCAAACGCTTCGGGTGTTTCGAGCTTTGAGATACCTTTAAAGGTAGAAAGCTTTACCACCTTACCCTTTTTCATTTCGGCTACTCCTTCATGCTTCACCATAAGCATCTGATTGCCTTTGACCGACCCCTCATATATACGAGCGATAGCCAAGCGACCCAAAAAGTTGTCGTAGCCAAGGTTAAATACCTGCGCGCGCAGTGCTTCGCCAGCGACATAGCTCCGCGCTGCCGGTACCTTCTCCAGTACGACATCAAGGAGGGGTGAGAGGTCAACCATCTCGTCGCCCAAATTGCGCTTGGCTTTGCCTTCGCGACCAATCGCGTAGACGGTGGTGAAATCACACTGCTCTTCATTGGCGCCGAGTTCAATAAAAAGTTCGAGCACCTGCTCTTCGGTACGGGCGATATCGGCGGCCGGCTTGTCAATTTTGTTGACAACCACAATTGGCTTGAGGCCCAGCTCGAGCGACTTCTTGAGGACAAAACGTGTCTGTGGCATCGGTCCTTCCTGGGCGTCGACCACAAGAAGCACACAGTCGATGGAACGGAGCACCCGCTCTACTTCACTACCAAAGTCGGCGTGGCCAGGCGTGTCCACAATATTGATCTTGGTGCCCTTATATTCAATGGAGGTATTTTTGGCGTAAATGGTAATACCCCGCTCTTGTTCGAGCGCATTACTATCCATTGAAGCGTCGCCGAGACGCGCGCCGGTCTGATCCATAAGCGCGTCGGTGAGCGTGGTTTTGCCGTGGTCCACGTGGGCGATAATGGCGATGTTGCGAATCTCCTGTGACATAAATAAAACTACGGGTGTTAATAATCACTTTGGCTACAACTACAAACCTCTGCCGCGTCGCTGCGAAAGAGAAAGGCGCGCCCTCGAGCGCACCCAGAACCCCAGGATAATACCGCATAGATGGAACTTTGTCGAGAGTAGAGAATAAGAAACCCCGCCGATGCAAAGCACTGGCGGGGCTGGAAGACAGAATGACGTGCGTTCTCGCAACCATATGTCCATGTTCCGAAGGGTGCCCGAGCGCATGCGCTCGGGCTGGATGGTAGTTGTGCTGCCACTCACCATATGTGTGAGCAACGGTCTCGTAACCACCCTAATTCTCCCGAAAGTTCGCACCCTCGGGTGAAGCGACACGTCAACGCTCGCCACACTCTTGGCAACGATCCGGAAGTCGCTTCAACAGTCCCTAGCGGACGAATCCGCTAGGGTAAAGGGTAATCAGCAACTCGTGGACATGACCACATCGTGCTTAGCACCCCTTAAACTCTAATATAGAACAAGGTCCACGCGCACAAGTGCACGTGGAGGGAAACAAGGGTTGGGTAACCCATACAGGCAGACCTCGATACGTCTCCCCTTCAAAAATTTCCAATCTGAAAAGCTTTGAAGGGTGCCCGAGCGCATGCGCTCGGGCTGGGTGGTACCGTGCCGGACACTCTTTAGAGCACTTCTTGCATCACCACCCAAATACTCCCGAGGATGTACACCCTCGGGTTGAGCCACATTTCGGCCGAAACGCAAAGCGCAGCGTGCCGTACATGGCTCAAACGGTTCCTAACGGAGTAATCCATTAGGGTGAAGAACGGTCCACCGCGGCTCAAACGCCGCGGTGGTGGAAGAAAGACGGAACAAAGCCTTACGGCAATGACTGATTCTTCTTCCAAATTCTCAGCCAACAACAAGGCAGCGCCTCGCTGGTGGCCGTGATCGACAAACATAGCAACGCTTTGCAGCAGGGCTAGCCAAGTCGACCAAAACTTTCTTCTACAAAATACCACGTTTTTCTAAAAAAAGCCCAGCCGGTTTGCCGGCTGGGCTGGGTGACAAAGGTTTACCGCGCAAGTAGGCGCAGTTCCGCTTCCATCACCCAAACACTCCCGAGGGTTTGCACCCTCGGGTGAAGCGACAATGGTCGGGCCGTCAACACAGCGGAGCACAGGTCGCTTCAATGGTCCCGAGCGGATTACTCCGCTCGGGTGAGGGGTACTTCGGATGTCGCGAGTGGGCGCACTCCGCTTCTCACCCCTCAAACTGTAAAGAACGGTCCCATACACTTGCGCATATGGGAGGAGAACAAAGCCGCCAGCATCCTTACGAATAGTCAACTTCTTGTTCCCCCTTCAAAACGTTCCATCTTGAAACGCTTTGAAGGGTGCCCGAGCGCAAGCGCTCGGGCTGAGTAGTACTGGCATGGTCGCCGTTAGCAACGATGTCCAAACCACCCAAACAGTCCCGAGGGTTTGCACCCTCGGGTAGAGCGACAGTCAGCCACTAGCCAGCTGGCACGTGTCCTCTCTTCGCCCCAAATGGTCCCGAGCGGACGAATCCGCTCGGGTGAGGGGTATTTCCGACCAACGTGCAAATGTAGCACACGCCGTGTAAAACCCCTCAAACTCAAAGATCAATCCCACCACGTCACTTGCGTGAGCTTGCGCCGTGGTGGGTGGGAGACACGTCGAGCAGCACCCAAAACGGTACTACGTTGTAAATCTCCCAAATGGTCAGCCGGCGCGGCGTTGCCGCGCCGGCTGTGGTGGACAAAAGAGGCCTCGCTCTTCAAAGCAGTCCGACGTTTGTCCACCAATCCCTTCACGCCGCCTTCGGCAACTCCTGCTGCCGGGGCGGCGCCTCCAGCGCCGACCACTCCACGTAGAGCCGTTCGACGAACCGCGAGAGTGTCCGCCAGATGGCCATCTTGTGGATATGGCCATCGGTGTAGCGCTTCACCTTCTTGCCACCGCCGTTCTCCACCATGATTGGCTCGGGGTGGATAACGCGGAGCCTTGCCTTGGCGGCCCGCAGCTCCTTCCCCCACACCGAGTCAGGCCGACGATTGAACTGGTCAGCCGCCAGGTAGAGCGCCTGGCGCGCATCGCCATGCCAGTTGGCCACCACCCCGCGCTTACGGCGCGGGAAGGTGCCGTCCGGCAGAACGTGCACGCCCATGTACTTCTTGAGGTTGGCGGCGCTGCGGCTCTTCGCCTTGCGGCGGAGCTTCCGACGCGTCTCCATCTCCTTCAGGTGTGCGAAGAGGTGCCAGGCCTCATCGGCCCTGCCCGCATCACGCACTTTGGTGGCGATGGCCTCCACGCGCGCGTACTCAGTCTTGTACTGCCGCGCACCGACAAGCGCTGCGTTCTCGGCAAGCCTGCCGAGCTTTTTGTGCTCGTCGCTGCGCACGTAGCTCTCCTCCATCATCTTCATCTCCTCTTCGGTGAGGTCTTCACCGAAGCGACGGATGTCCACGATGGCAGCGATGATGCGTCCAGCGATACGCGGCCCCACGCCCTCGATAGGCTTAAGGAGCTGCGTATACGCGGGCACCTTCTCGAGGGCGGCGACGAGCTCGCGCTCACGCCTCCCTTCCTCCGCCACGAGCCCCTGAAGGATCGGGTCGGAGGCCTTGATCGCATCGTAGGCCTTCTCGATGCCGCCTTCGGGGTAGATGCCGTCGGGGGCGGTGAAGATCTGACCGATGACAAGCTGGCGCTTGCGCTGCTCGGCGGCGATACGCGCCTGCATGGCTTCGTGAAGGGCCCGCCAGGACTCGCGCGCGCGGATGAGGTTTTGATCGGTCTCAGCGAGCGGGTAGAAGCTGCGCTCCTCGTCACGCACGAGCGTGGCCAGGAGCATGGCGTCTTCCGCAACATTCGCTTCCCCGCGCCGTGCCTTGAGCACGAACGCCGGAATACGCAACACGGCAGCGCCGATCTTCATGGCCTGCCGCGAGAGTGCGTAGGCGAGGTAATCGCCGGAACCGCCGAGGATCATTCCAACGCGGTCGCCCGAGCAGAGACCGTCGAAGGCAGCCGGCACCTGTCGAAGCCGATAGAGGATCTTGCCCTCGCGGCGCAGCTGACACTCCGGGATACCATCCGAGGACTCGCCCGTACTCACGCTCTTCCACTTGCCGTGGTGCGGCGCGAAGTTGGCCGGATTGTCCTCGGGCGTGGCGTTTCGCCACGCCGTCGGGAACCTGCCAAGCACGAAGTCGAGTTCGGCCTGTTCATTATCGAGTTCGTAGCGCGTCGTCTTGTCACCCTCGACGAGCACGACCAGTGTCGGTCGCGCCTCGCCGTCGGCGGTATGCTTCACCCGATGGGTGATTCCGATGAATCGGGTCATTCTGATTACTCCTGTCAAGGTGCCCCACGCACACAAGTGCGCGTGGAAGAGGAACAGAGTGTAGATTATCTTCTGAGAAGACAATTTCCTGTTCGTTCCCCTTCAAAACGTTCCATCTTGAAACGCTTTGAAGGGTGCCCGAGCGCAAGCGCTCGGGCTGAGTAGTACTGGCATGGTCGCCGTTAGCAACGATGTCCAAACCACCCAAACAGTCCCGAGGGTTTGCACCCTCGGGTAGAGCGACAGTCAGCCACTAGCCAGCTGGCACGTGTCCTCTCTTCGCCCCAAATGGTCCCGAGCGGACGAATCCGCTCGGGTGAGGGGTATTTCCGACCAACGTGCAAATGTAGCACACGCCGTGTAAAACCCCTCAAACTCAAAGAACGGTCCCACCAAGGCGCAAGAGCCTTGGTGGGTGAGAGAAAACGTGCTCCTTGCTTTTCAGCACGACACGTATCTTCTCCCAAATGGTCAGCCAGCGAGGCGACTCCTCGCTGGCTGAGGCGGACAGTTCCCTTCTCAACAGAGTTAGACAACCTTAAGTCCACCGATGAGCTTTCATTAATATTGAATACTATATTTGCTTTTCTGTCAAGTACGTGCTAGAGCGATTTTCTGGGTACGGGATAATTGCTTGAGAGCATATTCACGCTGGAGTGCCACCTCTCTACTTGGAGCCAATTCTTGGTATATCAAAGTTACCGGTTGGCGCGAGCGGGTGTACTTCGCGGCTTTGGGGCCATTGTGTTCAGCCACGCGACGAGCGAGATCGGTCGTGATACCGGTATAGAGAGTGTCGTCAGCGCAGCGCACCATGTAGACGTACCACGAAGTCGCTTGTCCCTTCCCTGCCGCAAGCTGGGCCTCCTTTACCCTAAAAGTCTTTGAGGACCTGGTAGGCATAATAGGCAAACAGTGTCCCCGCAGCGATAATTACCAGTACTTTAATCATACCAAGGGGTGCTCTTCCGAATGTGGGCGGTCGCGCCAGCGCGGCCACAGGAAGCGCCAGCAGAGCAGCGTCACGAGGGCGAGCACGAAGTGGGCCAGAAGAAAGGTGGAAGAAAATAACGGCAGTGGTGAGAGACCAAAAAATGACCGCACTTCACCGAGCCGCTTCCAGGTAGTGAAGTAACCACCGGTCTCGCCTTCGGTACCAAGCGTGAGCCGATAGCGACCCTCATTGAGCGGTGAACTGACCTCCAACCGATACATGCCAGCGGGGAGCTCCGCCTCGTAGAGCGGAGCTTCATGCCAGGTAAGTGCGAGAACGCTATCACGCGAAACTCGCCACTCCTCTCCCGTAAAGCGCGTTACTTCCTTCACTTGCCCGCTCGGGAGCACCTCTACGACAAGAAGACGTAGTGGGAGCACCCCACTGCTGCTCGCCACTTGCGAGAGCTGTACTGCGATGTCCGTGGTACTTTCTAGCACTACCTCGTACATGATGGGATCACCAGCGAGCTCGCCATAGTACTCATGCTTGGTCGTAACGTCACCACCGAGCCCGATTACTTCATATGGACGCGTTGGTACCGGAAAACTATACTCGAGGGCCACAGCCGAGGAAGGCACCACACAGAGGAAGAAAATAAGTGCGGCTAAGTACTGCATACGGGATTCAGTATAGCAAAAACCCCGTGCCCCAAGGGGGCACGGGGTTTTTGCTGTAGTACCTCTACAAAGAGCTTAAGGGACTTTAAAGAACTAGTGTACGTCTTTCATACCCCATCCATCACGTTCACCGGCTTCGTCGAGAATCGCGCGAACTGTTTCGCGATCATTAGCCATTCGGGCGGCACGGAGGGCGTCTCGCTGGTCATCCGAGAGACCGGGGTGCGCACCCCAGTGTCCACGACCACGACCATGTCCACCACCTGCCCCCATCTCGGGAACACCTAGGTCGTCAAAGATCTCCTTGGCCGCATCGTTATCACCGTCGCGGTGCAGTGCGTGCGCCTCACGGAAGAGATCGAAATCTGCTTCAGTGGTGATTATGTCAGCAAGCGGCGTATCAGCAATCGCTACCTTAAATGCTTCGTAATCGGCCTCCTCTACGGCTGCCTGCATAGCAGCGCGCGCCGCTTTGGCTGCCTCACGCAGCTGCTTTACTGCCTCAGCGTCAATCCCCGCTTGCTCTAATACATCGCGCGCTTTCTTTAGTTCCCCATCAGCGCGTAATGAACGAGCTTCCTCCAGTGCACTAATTTGCTCGGTCGAGAATCCGGCTCGCGACAGCACCTTGCTTCCCACGTACGCTTGTGCGCCCGTAGCAGTTACTGCGAAAGCAGCAATCGCAATAAGGAGCGACTTTGAGTGATTCATACAAAAAATCAGTTACGAACAATGAGAGCGGGCGGCCAAGCACTATCAGGGCCCGCTCTCTTTATGGTACGCACCTCCGGAGTCACCCTTTCACTGTGAAAGAAGCAGAGCACGAGCAGTCAACTGTTGCAAGAGATCGAGCACTCTTTCGTCGGTACGCAGCAAGGTGGTGCAGGTATCAATCAGAAAACGTTCATCACCACGATCAATGTAAAAACGATAATCAATGCCATCATAAAACGAAGCGCAGTCACCCGAAGGAGCTTCAGTGGCTAGTTCACGTAGGCGCAGTGGCGTGAGAATAAGAGACAACTCATCCCACAGCACCTCGTCCACCCGACCTGTGCGACGAAGACGTTCGTCGCCGACCGCCACCGGCGGAAAACTAGTAAAGGCGCCATCGCCGGCAACCTGAAAAGTTCCGCATCCACCTCCTCGAGCGCAGCCTCCGTAGGCTTCTCCATTAATGACGAGCTCTTCTCCACCACTGTCGCTGATTTCTTCAAGGACATCAAATTGCTGCGCAAAACCAAAGAGATATAAATACACTCCTACTACCATACCCACCAGGAAGGTCACTACGATACTTATAATGTCCGAACGGTGCATAAATTAAGTAAGGCTAAGTATACAACGCTCACTCTACGCAGACGGGGCGGCAGAGGCTGCGCAAGGGCCGCCCTCGCTACTCTGCCAAATAATCAGTCGGGGTAACAGGAACAAGTTCACTATCAAGGAGCCGCACTACTTGGGCGTCCTCACCACGCAGCGCCACCTCTACATGCAGTTCGGTCATTCGCTCGATAGGCTTTCCAGCACCTTCCGGGACGTAGTACTGCTCAATCTGTGGGAAGCGTACGATGTAGTTGCCGAGAAATAGTTCTGCTGCATTGCCACCGTTTTCAATCTCTCCTACCAGCATATACCGGTACGGTACGCTTGGTGGCGTGAATGTTGCTGAAACTACACGCGCAACCCCCCGCTCATCTGGAACTAGTTCGACGTACACCTTTTCTCCCGTAGCCCCCGCTTGCGCGATCATAGCGAGTTGCGTGTCAGTTTCAATTTCATAACGCAAAATCACATACTCGCCGCGAAACAGATCACGCGGATCGACTGGCCGCGTAGCGAGAATGATCGTGTCACCGCCTTGCAGCGTTCGTTCGGCGCCCACAATCATAAAGACGAATGCCCCCACGACAAATGTGAGAGCGGCAATAAATGCGACGTGCTTACGAAGAATGTGCATGATGAGAAAGTAAGTATGGGTAATTACGCCTGGTCTGGCTTACCAAGATACCGCAAGAAGAGCGCCTTGTGCCGCTCGAGCATAAATGCTCCACCGAGGAACAACAGACCACCGATCATAAAGAAGATGCCGGTGTTAAACAGGTCGTAGAAGAGCGTGCAGTACTTCACAATCAAGTAGAGGCCGAAGATGCGCACGATAGTAAAGGCGTAGCCATATTCTTCAAATTTCACCGCGCGCAGCATGATGTACAGGAGCACCACGATAAAGATGGCGTTAAAAATAAGTGAAAGCGGCATCCACGAGGCTGAGCTCTGAAGCGCACGCCCAAATTCATCGTAGGCGTAGTACGGTACGTCGGCCACCGCCCGCGCGTACTCTTCAAAGGTAGTGATAAATAGTGTGACCACACCAATCACGCCACTACCAAGGCGCAACAACCGCGCACCAACGTCCCAGGTAGGATGATCACGCAAGAGTATGCCGAGACCATTAAGCACCACCGCGTACATGAGGACCGCTAGGGTGAAGAGCAGCAGTGCCGTGCCGTCACTGTAGGTCGTCCGCTCAACCCAGTTAACGAGACTCGCAAACAGCGCAGCACCGGTAAGCGCGGCAGCGAAGACCACGTTTTCCGGCTTGCGATAAATAAAGAGAAACGGGGTGGTAAGCAGTGTCCATAGCCACAAAAAGCCTTCGAGGTTGGCGGGTAAATGATAGATCTGGCCAATCAGAGCAATCGAGCCGCCGATGAGCGCCAGACCGAGAATATTGGCAGCTCGCCCGAGCACGGTAGCGCAGTGACAAACGCACAAACGATAATAGGCGTACGTGAGCGGAAGCAGCGGAAGCAAGAGGGTAAGCCCAAGCTTGATCTCTTTCGTCATCGCTGACCAATTGGACGAAATGAAAAGGAGTGCCCCCAGCGCGAGAGCCGCTGCGCCGACGTACATCACGGCCGCAATAAAGTACGACCCTGAACGTTCCGAAGTCACCCGCGCTAAGTCGGTTTTCATGAGCGTAACTTGCTCAGCACTCACTATCCCCGTGCGCTGCCAGGAATCGATGAGTGCTTCAACGGTAGATTTTTTCATACTAATGCTTGTGAGAAGTGACGAGTAGAGTGCCTGAACGCCAGAGAAAAGGGTGCGAACACCCATTTATTGTACCATTTCACCCCTTCTCTATCCCTCAGTTCGTTTTTGCTGTCACTGGCGCCGAAACACGGCTGCTCCTGACAAAACTTCAGCTCGAGCAGATGATTAGACATGCGGTGAAGGCAACCCTTGAGCGCCCGAACGCATGTGACCGCACGTGGTCAACGGCGCTGCATTTTTTAAAACGCCGCCTGAGTGGCGTGACAGCCCATCACTGCAACCGGGGACTACTGCTGACTGGACACCATGAGTCCACGCGCCAGGGTATTCGGGCCAGGCGAGAGTCAGAGGTACTTCTCGGGCCACATCGCAGCGCACTGCGGCACTTCCTCAAGAAGCTGTGGCCATTGAGAGACCAGCTCGGCAGGCCACTTCATGTGGAAATTACTGCTCAGCTCTTCAGGAGCGGACAAGGTGGATGAAACGAGATGGTTGGGGCGGTCGGGCACTTCGTGCCCGCCCGCCCGTGTTGTTTCTGCCTACGCACCTACCCCCGCGACAACCCACCGAAACGGGTGTACCATCTTTTACTAGCTAAAGACTGTACGCGCCGCCGCGCGCCTCGCGGTGTTCAAGAAAAGTGAGGTTGTAGCATGCCTAGCTTGTCAGTCGCACAAGCGGCCATCATACTCCACGGAACCCGAAGCGCTGTTACCCTCCACGGACTACACCGCCACGGGAGACTGCCAGGTGAATTGTTCGTGGGCCTTTCAGGTCACCAATCCACAGACCTACCCGCCGCATTTGTTGCCGACTGTAGGCACAATAGGGCACTGGCGGTCGAAAACCCAACCCGACCCTTTACCCTGCCGGAGCTGTGGGAGGTGCTTTCTGGATATACACACACCGTAGTGTCGGAACCAGAAGGATGGTCTCTTTCTAGTGACAGCGCGACGGCTGCTATCAGACCCGGCTGGACAAAAATCATGCGCCAGCCGATGTGTTCGGACAGCGCCAATGGCGTGATTCCTCACGCCATCGACGCCGTGTGGGCACTCCTGACCATCCGAGAAGCCTTTGACGAGCGTCTTTTTGGATGCAAACGCGTCCGCACCGCTAGTCAAGCGGTGCTGGATAGCGGTAAGGTGGCCACAGTCGTGGTGTCAATGCCCGACTGCAGCACCATCTTGGTGGAACCCGAAGAAACCAAACACAAGGTCACCAGCAGCGCCGGCCTTTGGCGCCCACCGCGACCGAGGCGAAAAAGGACGTGACGGATGGCCGGTGCACTCCCGTAGCTACGGGAGTGCACCGGCCATTTTGCTATCCCCACCCTATACTCGTCTGTCCCCAAAAAGCGGCGGGGTGCGCCATACCGCTCTGCGCGGTACAATAACGGCCACGCTTCTATGGCCACCGACCGTCCCGCCACTAACCGCTCACTGCGCACCCCGCCGCACAACGTCGAGGTGGAGAAGGCACTTCTCGGTGCCATTATTCTGAAGCCCGACACCATGCACGACGTATCGGTAACGGTCTATCCCGAAAGTTTCTACGCCGACAAACATCGTCTCATCTTCGAGGCAATCATGAACCTCTTTAGTCACGGCAATCCGATCGATACCGTGAGTGTCGTCGGCAAACTCAAAGATCAAGGTGCTCTCGAGCGCATCGGCGGCGCAAGCTACGTCACCGAACTCATTGAAACCGTCCCGGCGGCCGGCAACGCTATGTACTATGCCGAAGTGGTCCAAGGAAAATCTTCACTACGCGGCCTCATTCACGCTGCCGACGATATCGCCGAGATCGGCTACAGCGACCCCGAGAGTGTTGACGAAGCACTCGACCAGGCGGAAAAGAAAATCTATCACGCTACCCAGTCCCCTACTGCCGAAAAATTTAAAACGATTGGTAGCTCACTTACCGAAGCCTGGGAACGATTTGAATACTTAAGCGCCAACCCCGATGAAAAGCGCGGTGTACAGTCGGGCTTTACTGCCCTCGACAATCTCCTGGCGGGCTTCCAAAAGTCTGACCTCATCATCCTCGCCGCTCGGCCCTCAATGGGAAAAAGTACCCTCATGCTCGACATCACCCGCAACGCGGCGCTCAAATTTGGCGCCTCGGTGGGCATCTTTTCACTCGAAATGAGTGACCAGCAACTCGTCGATCGTATGCTCGCTGCCGAAGCCGGTGTTGACTCTTGGAAACTACGCACTGGAAAGCTTTCAAACGACCACGAGTTTGAGGCCGTCCAGCAAGCGATGGCGAAACTTTCGGAGGCGCAGATTCATATCGACGATCAGGCCGGTAACAATATTCTCAAAATGCGCTCGGCTGCCCGCCGCCTTAAAAACGAACACGGTCTTGATCTCATCATCGTCGACTACCTCCAGCTCATGTCCCCCACTGCTACGAAGGCCAGTGACAACATGGTGCAGCAAGTCACCGAAATCTCCCGCTCGCTTAAGATCCTGGCGCGCGACCTTGAAGTGCCAGTGATCGCCCTCTCACAGCTTTCCCGTGCCGTCGAGCAACGTGGTGGCAAACCGCGCCTCTCCGATCTTCGCGACAGTGGCAGTATCGAGCAGGATGCGGACGTCGTGATGTTCATCCACCGTGAAGACAAAATGAACCGCGATAAAGAACCCGAGCGTCCTAATATTGCTGAGATCTTGGTGGAAAAGCACCGCAACGGCCCGGTCGGTTCGGCCGAGCTCTACTTCGACGCCAAGCACGTCCGTTTCCTTAATCTTGACACCCACCATCACACCGCTCCGGGTGCTGATGACTTTTAGATATACTCGTGGTATAGTTTTGGTAGAATCAAAGGCCTCCCGTCACCCCCGAACTAGGACAGTGTGCTCATAATAATACTCCCGTGGACTTCTAAACCCAAGACACTCCCTTGGTCGGTCGTTAAGGAAGGCGTGGATTTCATCCAAATCTT
>JALHRC010000008.1:11082-44451 GCA_022841645.1 Minisyncoccota bacterium | reverse complement strand
AATGAACCACCCCACCGCAAGCGGTGAGGTATCAGTGACTTCGTTCGATTGTTTTAGGTAAACAGCGTGGGGTGGTCTTGATGGATTTGTGTATACTCCTTGGCGCCTTGTTTCTTAACATAATTCTCAATCATTGTGAGATCTCCATAGCGGCCCACGGTATTTATGTAGTATCCGTCTGTCCAGAACTTTTTCTTCCACAGAAATTCCTTCACCTCTGGATGTTTGGCAAAGATAAGCCTCCCAGTGATACTTTTTATGGTGTTCACCATCCCTGAAATCAATGTGTTAGGAACTGTTTGAATGAGAAAATGGACATGATCTTGATCAATACCGATCTCTAAGAAGCGATACTCGTAACGGATACCTAGTTCCAAACAAATTTCTTTCAGCGTTTGTGAGGAGGCTTCAGTGAAGACTTTTCTGCGGAATTTGACTGGACAGACTAGGTGGAAGATAAGGAGACTTTTATTGTGTCGTTTGACTATGTGGTCGACCATTTATCTAGTGTATGTGGTGTGGTACCCCACCGCAAGCGGTGAGGAATTGTTCGATTAAATATTGGACCTCACTATACATCTCAGGGTCCCACATTTTCAGGTCACTGTAGACTGTGGATGCCTCTGACAGGGGTAGTGAATCAATGTATTCAAACATAGACTGTGCAGAGGGTTTTTGTACCTCTGTTTCAGGCGTTGAAAGGACCTTTTCATTTAGTGCTTTAAGTTCAGCTTCCAGTCTCTTAATTTCAGTTTGTGCGCTCGTTTCGTCTTTCATTAGTTTTTTTAATTCGTCTCGTTCATCCTCAAGATTAGAAATTTGGCCTTCATACTTAGCTTCAACTTCACTGATTTTTGATGGTAGTTGATTAGCGATACCATAACCACCATATACACCAGTAATGTAGTTAATCTCAGTCGCCATTTCACGCTCTAGCTCATCAATACGATATTCAACATTTCTGAGTGAACTTGAAAGGCTGCCATTCATACTGGCCTCAAGCTGGCTTATTCTGTACTCAAGAGCAGATTTTTCCTCTTGCTGTTTTATGTACACATCATTAGGTAAATAGTTGTACGAGGTTGCACCAACAAAAAAGGTTGGTGTGAAAAGAAGCGCAAACAATAGAATATGTTTCATAATTTTTATATACAAAAAGCCCACCACATGGGTGTGGCCTTTCGGCCACCACACCGGTTTCCCGATGCGGCCCGTCAGAGCTAACCCCATATGATGGGTTCTTTAGCTCTGACGGGGCTTATTTATTCGCACCATGCCGGTATCTTGCGACAGCGGGTTAGGTGGCTTTGTTGTCTCGACATGATAGCAGTCTGTCTGGTGTAATACAAGAAAAATAGGGCTATAATGACAGGAATGACAGCAAATCTGATAAATGCATATGAAGCTGTAAAATCCAATTATCAGCTAGGTGGAGGGTCGTTTTTAAACGCGCTATACGCTTATTTTAAAATCGTACGTTCTTCAGAAAAGCTACAACAATACATTTACGATACCGCTCACGATTTCAGTTACAATGTTTTTGATGAGGATGTTTCTAAGGAGATTGTCGAGATGCTTATTAAAACCTACAAAGAGGCGAGTAAAAGTAAAAAGATAGAAGCAGAAAAACATTTCAGCAACACAAAGGATTTTCAAGAATTTATTGACGGGTTACATGATGTTGCCGGATTAAATAAATTACTCAAAGCAGAGCTTGCTCTGGGGTGGCTACATCAATACGCAATTACTCTGTACAAGCAAGATACTAGTAGTAAGAAACTGTTCTCAGCCTTCCTTTCGGAACGTATTGACCACCAATGGCAACCTACTGGAGACTTTGTCTTAAATGATAGCGACCTAACAAATTACTTTTATAAGATTAGACGAAGCTGTATTGAGTCAAATCATGTTGGGCTACAGGCATCGGTCTTAGTCTGGTCCGCTATGTTTAGTGAGTATTGCGCAAGTAAGACACATACATGTTCTTTCAATTACACGCCTACAGATTTTACTGAGTACTATTTTAAACTCCTTGTGTCTACCGAAGAATTCTCGGGACAACACTACTCTAGTCATTTAACGCTATTGAACTTGTTCGATGAAGGTAATTTTACGGTATTTCATAATAAACTTTTGTCACTGGTAGAGTCACAGAAAATCGACACAAGTTTTTATCTTGATACAAAAACAGGACAATTATTTTTTAATGGTGAAGTCTTTGAACTGAAATCACGCGACGAGGGTTCCCGATTCAAGATGCTTCTTTCAACCATGATGAAGAATCCAGAAAAGCGTTGGTCACAGGATGAAATTGCAGATGATTGGGGTGATTTTAATACAACAAATCATCGTGCTGTGTACGATGCTTCAAGAGACTTAAATACAAATATTGCACTGGCTACAACGGTCAAAGATTTTGTTTGTTATGAGGGCAAAAAGACACTGTGGATAAATGACAAGTATTTACGTTAGTGGTCAACGTTGACCAACATCAACTTAGCTAGGATTGGAGAGCATCACAACGATGCTCTTTATTAAATAACTATTTTGACAGTATGTTAGAAACAAACAATACGGCACCAGTAGATAATACTGATGCCGAAACTAACACTAACACTTTACCAGAAAAAACAGAGGCGAGCCAAGATAACGGCAACAAATCTAAAGCAAGTAAGTTACTCAATCAGATATTGTCTGGTGGTGACATGGTTCTGTTTAAGGACCAGCACAACACTCCGTTTGCTCACATCAATGTGGGCAATAAGTCGGTAAATTTACCGATAAACAGTAACGAGTTTTCAGGTCACTTACGACATAAGCTCTATATGCAATCTAAAGAGATTGTGAGTGATGCTCAGATACGGGAAATAGCCGGTACTCTAGCTACTAAAGCTACCTATGAGGGGCTACAGCATGACCTGTATCACCGTGTAGCCCATAAAAATGGTTCGTTCTATTACAACCTACAAAACGACCTAGGAGAAGTAGTTGAAATGACTGGTGAAGGCTGGACCATTGTAAGCAGTAAGTCAGTGCCGTTTCTTTTCAAAGAAGGTTGCGGTAAGCCACAAGTAAGCCCAGAGCGTGGCGGCAATCTTCGAGATTTTCTTAATCTCATAAACATTAAAAATCCAGACGAACAGATGTTGTTTATCAGTACGCTATCGGTCCGTCTCATCCAAGATATTGACCAAGCGATTACATACATCTTCGGACCAGCCGGTTCTGCCAAGACCACCCTGTTACGGATGGTCAAAGACCTGATTGACCCAGCATCAGGAGGTGTCTCGTTACCTGTTCGTAAGGTCGATAGTTTGTTGACTCTTCTGAATCAAACATGGCTGTTTGCTAATGACAACCTCAGTAAGATTGATAATGAACTGTCTGACGTTCTCTGTATGGTAGCGACAGGCGGTGAGGATGCTCGACGTACCCTGTATACAGATACGGCACTCACTGTACTGAAGATTAAGAATCCCACTTACATAACAGGGGTAAACGTCGAGGCTACAAAGAGTGACTTGATGAGTCGGATTATGCTTTTTAAGACTGAAACGGTTCCATCTAATGATGTTCGTAGCGGGTCTGATATCGCTTCTGAATTTGAACTTATTAAACCGAAATTACTTGGTGCATTGTTCGATACGCTAGTTTCAGCTATCAAAATTAAGGACCAGCTACCTCAACGAAGTTCGTTTCGTATGAATGACTTCGCACTGTGGGGAGCCGCTTGCGCTCAGGCTCTTGGTTACGGGGCTACAAACTTCGAACAGGCACTTGAAAGAGCTACCAAGAATCGCGCCTTTGATGCGATATATAGCTCTAGTGCAGGTCGTGCGTTGTTGAACTACCTTGACCGCAACAATGACTTTGAGGGGACCATAACGGATTTACTTAAAGGACTGAAGGATTCTCGCACCGATAATGACACTGAGTGGAATGAAACAGTGGCGACAAATCCGGCTAGTCTTGGTAAGAAACTGCGAGAGCTTGAGAATAGTCTTAGTGCCGTAGGTATCACTATAGACTTCTTACAACGCAGTGGCTCAGAGCGTCTTATTCGTATCCTTAGTGCTAGTACACTCAAATCGGCAACAGATGCCGATAGTGAGACGTTCTAGGGCTTCTTAATCGAACGTAGGAGAGTATGAGCCAATCTCAGGTTACAGACAGTAATGTTAAAACCAACAGAGATTGGCTTTTTACTCCTGCGACAATTGAAAGTATCCGTGAGCTTGGGAGTGTACTTGAGGGGATACATAATCGACTGATAAGTGAGGGCTACACTATTAAGGATGGTATTATTACAAAAGGACATGCCAGTGAATGATAAAAAACTACATGAATCAATCATGCGTGGTACATACGCTGATTGTTTTCTTATTTATACTAGAAAGAGTACTGATGAAGACAATAATCAGAAAAACTCGTTGTCTTATCAAGCTCGAGAGACTCAAAAGTTTGCTAACCGCGAGCGGTTAAAAGTCGCTAATATTTCAATTAAGAATTTCTGTCAGGATGGTGTCATTTCAGAAAAACACTCAGGGTTTAAAGACAGTATTGACCTAAATATTACTGATGATGGTCATATTCAATGAAGACTCCCCGCAGCAGAGCTGTCCCCTCCGCTTCGCTACGGCGGGGTATCGTCAGGAGCTTCGCTCGTAAGTTTAATTGAAAACCAAGGTTTTCAAACTTTCCTTGTGGCTTCTCGTCTCCCCGCTGCAGAGCAGACGGGGTAAGTTTTAGGAATATAAATCTGCTCGACCAAAATTCAGTCTACTTACACAGTATTTGAATCAAAAGTATTTTAAAGGTCTGGTGTGTCTTAGCTATGACCGTTTAAGTCGTAACAAGTCAGATAACAATTTGCTGGACAAACTGATGCGACAAGGGGTAGAAGTTAAGTTTGTTTATGCGAGCTATGACGATACAAGCTCAGGTGCATTACATATGGATATTGATGGAATGTTTGCGGTCCATCACTCCCGTGTGACTAGTGAGAAGGTTCGCATTACTACGCGTAACCTACGTGAGCAAGGTGTATGTACATACAAAGCACCTGTAGGATACCTGAACACTGGCAACATGCATGAAAAGCCTTTTGACCCTGTACGTGCGCCACTAGTTAAAGATTTATTTGAGAAATACGATACCGGTGAGTGGACACTACACTCACTAGCTCGTTGGGCTTCTGATGTTGGGTTTGTTATGCCAGCGGTAAGACGTAGACGAACAGAAGATGAGCTACTTGGTGACAGTGATGACAGTGAAAACAAAATTTCTAAGATTGAGCGACCAGTCACATACGGCAACATCCACAAGATACTCTCTAACTCCTTTTATAAGGGCTACATTATTGGTCCAGATGGTTTTGACGTTAAGAGTGTAAGTCATACAGCACTTGTTTCTGAAGAGCTATTCAATTCGGTCCAACAGAAGCTAAAAAAGAAGAAAGTGAGTCAACATTATTCTGTCTGTCTGGACCATCCATACCGGAAGCTAGTACGTTGTGTTCATTGTGAGCGACTCTATACGCCCTACGAAAAGAAAGGGGCTACTTACTATGGCTCAAAGTGTAAGGCTGGTTGTGTTAATTCGGTAACAAGTTTCAATACTGATGTTCTTGAGAATAAAGTAGCTGAACTATTATCACGATTATATTTCACACCTGAGGAACTTGAGGAGTTTGAATATCGAGTACAAACAGATTTATCTTTGGTGGAAGCTGGCCGACAAAGGAATCTTCGTGATATTGAGCAAAAGAAAAAGCGTTTGCGTGAGGAGCAAAAATATCTTCGTGATAATAAACTTACTCTTCTTAAAGCTGGAGCATACACACCTGTTGGCTATATCGAGGAGGATACTCGCATCAGTAATGAGATACAGCTCTTACTCAAAGAGGAAGTAGTATCTGAAGAAGCAATGCTAGAAACAATGAGAGACATTGTGACACTTTCCGAACTACTAAAAAACATTACAGGGTATTACGAACATGCAAAAACACCTGAACGAGAGAAAATAGCACGGATTATCTTTTCCGAACTCTATATGACTGAAGATACGTTGAAATTTAAGCTTACAACTGGCATGAAGCCTTTTGAAAGTAAACTTTTGTCTGTTTGTGACCCAAGTGGGACACAGTTGGAACGAATTGTTGGCAGAGCTTAAACAATGGGATTATTTTGGCCGCTCACTAAGGGAGCTAGCACCCACATGCAGCTAATTACCTCCTGATATTAGAACTAAAGGGTAGGTTAGGCGGACTCCATAAATTAGCTTGTACTATGTCAAAAAATTATTTTAATAATGTCTAGGATTTAAGCCCTGTATTAACTTTTGGTAGTTAGAATTTTGACAGTTTTGATCTAATTTACGGAGTGCTTTTCGATATTTTTAGACTAGATTCTAGACTATTCCTTGTGCTGGCGACATCTTCTTGTGTAACGTGGAATATACCAACTTAGCAATTTCATGCGAACGTGGGCGAACGTGTGGCCATATAGGGGTATGTAAATCAGTTACCCTCAGTCTAAAATAGGTATTTTACAACAGTTTGGGACTAAGCTTTATTTCTGGTACGATTGTTAAATGACAGCAGATCAGATTGAAAATGAAATTTTAAAAGGGGTGGCTCCTGATCAAAAGCTTGCTATTCAGTATGTAGGAGGACACGCTAGATTGCTGGCAGGCCCCGGTACCGGTAAAACACATGTACTTACTCGAAAGGTGTTGTGGCTAGTACTTAAGGAAGGGATAGCGCCCTCTGACATTATTGCTCTAACTTTCACACGATTGGCCGCGGCACAGTTAAGGGAAAAGCTGAAAGAGGCATTAGATCCTCATGGGCTTTCAACTCCTCCTGTTTCAACTTTGCACTCGTTTGCATTACGACAGATACTTCATAATAAACAAAGTATACGAGAACTTCCTACGCCAGTACGAGTTGCAGACGATTGGGAGGAGCGTCACATTATTCAAGAAGACTTAAAGCGAATACTTGAGCTTCCTCGCATCGATAAAGTGCAAGACCTAATTCAAAGACTTTCAGCTGACTGGGAAACACTAAAGGCTGAAGAAGGCGGTTGGGAAGATAGTTTCCCTGATCCTAGGTTCTTAGGTGCTTTAGAGCAGCATAAGGCAGTTTATGGGGAGACTCTCAGGTCAGAGTTGGTGTATAGACTTAAACGAGCGTTAGAACAAAGTGGTGAATTCAAACTTGATCACGAGTATAAATATGTGCTTATTGATGAATATCAAGACTTAAATGCCTGTGATTTAGCTGTAGTGAGATCGCTTTCAAGTAATACAGATGAAGCAAAACTATTTGTAGTCGGAGATGATGATCAGAGCATATATGGATTCAGATTTGCTGATCCAGTAGGTATTAGACGATTCCCGGAAGACTACGGTGCAGAACGTCTAGATTTAGAAGTTTGCTTTAGGTGCGACAAGGAAATATTGCAACAGGCTGAGTTTGTTGCAAGTCAGGACATTCAGCGCTTACCAAAAAAGACTAGACCTAGAGACCAAGCTGAGAATGGAATTGTTACTCGTATTTGCTTTTCAAACCAAGAGAAAGAGGCTGAATCGATTGCGGCTAAAATAGATGCACTAATAAAAGAGGGTACTCCAGCAAAAGAAATTGTTATTTTGTCTCGTAGCAACAAAATACTAGAACCTATAAAAGCTCGACTTGTGGCATTGGGAATAAGCGTGTCGAGCAGTTTTGAAAGTGAACTAGAAAACGATAAATCTTTTAGGTGTGTTTTAGCAGTTCTTAGAATCCTAGCAAATCCCAATGATGACCTAGCTCTAAGGACACTACTTGAGTTAGATAATAACGACATAGGGGAAACAAAAATAAGTGCCCTTTGGAATCTTGCGGCAGAAAGAAATACGCGTCTAAGTTCGGTATTGGGAGAGGTACAAAAAAATCCCAATTTGATAAGTAGAGGTGGCGAAACAATCAAAGCTTATCTTGACACTCTTGCGAATCGTCTACGTGCACTGAAGGAAATTCCATTACTTTCAGACCAGCTACAAATGGTCTTACAGGCTTACTGTAATTCAGGTGACATGGGAACCAAAATAAACTCATATTTTCAAAGCCTTGTTACAGGACAAGAAGATCAAACTTTGGAAGATATATTACGTGCAGTAAGTACCTCATCAGAAGAAATTGAACAAGAAACTGAAGAAAATGCAGTAAGTATACTTAGTATGCATCAAGCAAAAGGGCTTACTTTTGATGTTTGTTTTATAGTAGGAGCAGAAGATGAATTTATCCCGGGCCGGAATGACGGTGAAAGTATGGGCGATGAACGACGGCTTTTATACGTTTCTATGACACGAGCTAAACATCAACTTTACATAACTTATTGTTCACGGCGTACTAATGAACAGAAATTTTTGGGAAGGGTACCTAAAGGAGGACAGGAAGTAAGAACCATTACGAGGTTTTTAAAAGATGCGAAGATAAAAACAGTGATGGTGCGATAATTTAAAAAACAAAAAGAACAGCCCACTTTAGTACCGCAAATAGCACTATTCCTAGTGCCAACAGCAGCACGATCATCATAGTTTTTTGTCTATGAATTACAGCAAAAACAAAAAGTAATATTCCGCTGAGTATTAGACCCCATTTAAATAACTCCATCCAATCTTCCGCGGCGAACTCAGGTGCTGCTTTTACAAATCCAATAACAATTCCAATAATTAAAAATCCGAGTAAAGTCTCTCCTAAATTATTGGAAAACGATGCTTCAGCTTTAGTGTCTGGCGAAGGTAGTTCGATTGAATGTTCAGGTGATTTGCTCTTACGCATTAGCGTTATTGCAAAGTAACTTATTGCTACTGAACCAACAATTAAAAATAACAGCGGCCACCACTGAATTCCATTTATAAATTCCATGTTCGTTGCGATTTAAGCGGGTAACACAAAGCCCGTATCTAAAGAAGGCACCTTACGGTAACCTCTACCAAAGTTTCCCTTGGCAACGCAACGAACGCCGTTAGATACGGGCTTTTTGCGTTCGTTGCGTTTTTGAACCATACCTTAGGATTTACCCTAAGGGTTAGGCTCTGCCGTTAAGGCTTGCAAATTATACCGTGAGTTATATAATTATTCCAATTAAATAAAGTTTTCTAGCCACACGACAAAACGAGCCACGACCCGATAAGGTCTATCTCTCGTTGAGTCCGCTCGGCTTGGAGAATAGACCCTTAAAAGGTCTCTATTGAGTTATCTTTTATAAAAGCTGAGAGAGCAAAGTCCGTTTTTGGCTTTGTGGGTTTTTCTCTCAGCACCTACAAAGCCATGAGCGGGCTTTAATGTCCCCATTTTCTGATAATAATTCAAAAAGAAAATGCACTTTAGATATTGCGAGGAAAATTGATCCTCGTCTTTTAAACATGCCTGATAAAGAGCTTCAGGAGATACTTGATAGCATCTATGAAATTTCTCAGTTAGCATGGGAAGTTTATTCTAAAGAGAACTATAGTTCCAAAAATCCCTCTGGGTTATTGCCATTCTAGCAGAATGACGGTATAGCATGTATATGAGAGAACAAGATAAGACCGCTATTATTTATTGCAGGGTTTCAACTCACGAGCAAATCCAAGGAACCAGCCTTGCTATGCAAGAAAAACTTTGTCGTGAGTATGCACAACATAATAATCTTGAAGTGCTGGCTATTTTTATTGAACAAGGAGAATCAGCAAAGTCAGCCAATAGAACCGAGTTTCAAAAAGCATTAGCGTTTTGCACTAATAAGAAGCGGCCAGTAGATCAATTTGTTGTATACAAACTTGATAGATTTGCCAGAAATCAGAATGACCATGTAATCGTGCAGGCAATGCTTAGAAAAGCTAATACAAAACTACGCTCAGTGACAGAACCTATTGACGAGACAGCAATAGGAAAAGCCATGGAGGGTGTTTTATCTGTATTTGCAGAGTTTGATAATAACGTAAGAGCTCAGCGGTCTAAAAGCGGAATGGAAGAGCGTGTGCGACAGGGTGTGTGGGTCTGGAGTGCACCACATGGTTACAAGCGTCTCGTTAAAGGTGGTAACTTAATTATTGATGAAAATATTGCACCCTACATACGTGTGGCTTTTGAAGAGTGGTCAAAGGGTACTTATAGTTACCGAAAACTAGCAGATTTTCTATATGAATGTGGTTTTAGATCAAAAGGAGGTAAGAAAGTTTATCAACAAGGAATTGAGAAAATGATTAGAAATCCTATTTATTTCGGACTAATTGTTGCTTTTGGCCTAGAAGTTAAAGGTAGTTTTGAGCCATTGATTTCTGAAGAACTATTCTTTAAATGCCAACCAAACAACCGAAAGAAAATTGCGTTATCGCGACGTGAGGCTCTTAATCCTAAGTTTCCTCTAAAGAAGGCCGTCTACTGCACTCACTGTGGCGGACATTTAACAGGTAGCTCATCAACCGGTCACAACGGAAAGAGATATCCTTACTACCATCACCATAAGCAAGGTTGTACTAAAGCTTCTTTTCACAAGAAGGATGAATTAGAAGAAGTCTTTGCAAACTATTTGACGTCAGTTAGTCCAAAAGGGGTACAGTACGAAAAGTTACTAAAAGCTATTGTGATCGAGGTTTGGCAGGAAAATTATAAGCGACTTGACCATGATAACGCTCGAATAAGGAAAGAAATAGAATCATTAGAAAGTGATCGTCAGAAGGTTTTTGATTCTCACAGGAATGGTGTTTATGATGACCGTGAGTTTTTAGATCAAAAAAACTACATAAATGCCAAAGTTAGAGATAAAAAGGCTCTTTTAAAAGAAAAGGAAATTGAGGAATTTAATATGGAGAACGCCCTGAGTTATTGCTTTGAATTTACAAGGGATAGTGCTCAAACATGGAGGTTTCTAGAGAAGTATCCTGAGTTTCGCTTAAGGTTCCAAAAAATTGTATTCCCTGAAAATACCCACTTTGATGGAAATAAATTTGGAACTAATAAAATAGCGCTAATTTACAAGCTTAAAGAGGTTTATGATGCTGATTCTTCTAATTTGGTGACCCTACGGGGAATCGAACCCCGGTTACAGGAATGAGAATCCTGTGTCCTAGCCGCTAGACGATAGGGCCGCTTTACTTCTACTCGCATTATCAGGTTCGATTGAGAATCGGTCACGAGTATTTTCTACAAAAATCTCGCTAATCCTACAGATTCTGTCCACTCATTAGGTCTTTTTCATCGCTATGCTCGAAAAAGTCCATAATGAGTCTTGCGAAGTGACGTTGAGTCACTTCTCACCCATCTCAAGGTCGCAGAGCGACAAATTCCGACCCTGAAATCTACACGCAAGCAAAGCAGTTTGCTTGCTACAAAGCTCATCGCTTTGTGCAGATTTCAGCCCCGGTTACAGGAATGAGAATCCTCCTATCACCTCGTGAACATCGGCGATTCTGGACAAAAGTCCAAACCGAATGAAAAGCTATCCGCTTTTCATTCCTGTAGCCGCTAGACGATGGGGCCTATTGTTAAACTTTGCTGCTTTTCTGCGCGCACACTATAGCAAGTGATGATAAAAGTGTGAAGGGAGATAACGATTAAGCGGCGCCAAATTCCTTGTGGAGGGAAATGTTGGCGCCGCTGGAGGCACGTCACGTCTGGTCGGGCGAAGGAACGGGGGGGGCTGCGAGCCCAAGGCGGCTGACGACGGGGGGAGGCTCATCGGCCGTACCTTGAAGCTATCATGCTTCTGCCTTTTGGTCAACTACACTTATGCCCAGGCTCCGGCGGGCGGAGGGGTTATGACCCCTCCTCACGCCCTAGTGATGGCGTGCCGCCGGGATAGGCTGCGTCAGGTCATCCAGATCCGTCTTGGCGAGTACATCGGCATGGCCGGTGCGGACTCGACAGGTGCGGGGACCATCCGACCCTGCGCGTCTCCTCCACTAGTTCCGGGAGACGGGTCTTCTAACCAGTTCCCCGGTGCCGCCGCACACGCTCCCAGTGTGCAAACAACGGCGAGGAGAATCAACTTAGGCATCGCAGCTCCTTACTAACCCTGGTTATCACGACGACACTGCCGCCGCGACTCATCACTGACAGTGGTTTGGACCCGACCATCAGCTAGAGCCTGGCTACCTTACTATATTAATTACACAATGTCAATAGGTGGTTGTACAGGGCTGCGGGGATTAAGAAAAGCGGTCCAGACTGGCTCGCCGCCAGTCTGGACCGCTTTTCTTCCCTGCCCCAGTCACTTTTGTATCAGCGCTCTTGCCAGGCGTCGTCCTGGCGCGGAAGGAGCTCGCTCGCCCGGTCGGGCTCGGCCATGAGTTCCAGCACAATCCGCTCCATGCGCATGCCTTGCGACCCCTTTATAAGAAGCACGTCACCTGGCTTGATGAAATTTTGTAGCTCGCGACCGGCTTTTTCTACCTCTTCATATTGCAAAATCTGCTCTTCGGAAAGTCCGCTCCCGAGTGCCGCCTCGGCGGTCTTTTGCGAGCGTATCCCTACCGTTACGAGAACATCCACTGCTTTCGCAGCGAGCTCCCCCGCCCGCTCATGCTCGCGTAGTGAAAAACGTCCGAGCTCGAGCATGTCTCCTAAAACGGCAATTTTACGTCCCGTTACTTTTAGTTCGTTCAGCGTCTCGAGCGCCGCTGCCACGGCCACCGGCGATGAATTGTATGAATCGTCGATGATGGCAGTGGACTTAATGCCCGCAAGGATGCGCATGCGCCCGGGTGGAGGCACACTCTGGCTCAAAGCACGAGCTGCTTCAATAAGCGGGAGACCCGTAGCTACCGCCGTTGCCAAAGCCCCGGCTACCGTATAGGAGAGTTGCCAGCCACACACGCCAGGAACCTTCACCTCCACTGCTTCCCCACCATGTTCAACAGTCACTTTAAAGCCAGCCGGCACACCATGTTCGTAGTAGGTGGCGTCTGCGCGCGCCGTCACGTCGGTGGGTAAATCGCGTCCGTAGCCGATAGCTTTTTGCTGGACGTCTTTGGCGTACTCTGAAAGCTTCAGGTCATCGTGGTTGTACACGATGATACCGTCGCGCGACAGCGCGGCCGGAAGGAGGAGCTTCTCCTCTGCGACTGCTTCAGGTGACGAAAAATACTCCACATGGACGGGCACATCAGGAAGACGCGTAAGCACCACCACCTTGGGCCGCAACCACGCCGTCAAGCGGCGCATGTCGCCGGGGCGATCCACGCCGGCTTCGATAACGAGTAATTCCGGGTAGGAGCGAGCGAAGATAGCAATGAACGCCCCGTCGACGATGTTGCGCAGCCACCCCACGGGGCTGTTCCAGGCGTTGGGAAGCCCAAGGACAGTGAGTGGAATGCCCAGCTCTGAATTAAAACTCTTCTCACTCTTACGCGCGTGCACGCGTTCTTTGACGATGGCATAAATAGCATCCTTCATCGACGTCTTCCCAACACTTCCAGTGATGGCAATAACAGTCGGTCGTTTACGTGCGAGGAGAAAGCGAGCCTCGGCAGTGAGAATCACCACAATCACGTGTTTGAGAAAGGCGTACATACGCGGGGTTAGCGGTCGGGCGGAATCGAATAGTAATTAATAAGAAACTGCGCAATCGACATGAAGGGTTCAGTGAGCGTTTCAGACGCAAACTGCACCCCTTGTGGCTTTACAGTATACATGAAGACCAAAAATCGTGGTTCGTAGGCCGGAAAATAGCCAAAAAATGAGTGGAGGTAGTTGTTTTCCGAATACTTCCCCGTGGCCGGGTCGGACATCTGGGCGGTACCAGTTTTGGCGGCAATGGTGTGGTGCGGCAGCGCTACCTGGCCACTGCGCAACGCCTCGTCGACGACCGTAGTGAGCATACGCGAGATTTCTTCACTGGTTTCAGGCTTGAGAACCTGCGCTCCGCGTGGGTAGCGGAGCTCTTTTATGCTACCGTCGGGCTGCTTGATGGCGCGCACGAGGTGCGGGGTAACCAGGTATCCGCCGTTTCCGAGCGTCGCCAGGGCGCGCGTGGCGGCGATAGGGGTAAGGGCAATACCCTGGCCAAAGGAGGCGGTGGCATACTCAACGTCGCGCGGTGACTCGAGGTTGTCCATGAGGCCTGAGGCTTCATTTGGAAGATCAATACCAGTTTCACTTCCGAGTTTAAAGTTTTCAAAATAATCACGAAAACGATCGCGCCCCATGGTAGTCACAATGTAGGAAACACCGGTATTGAGCGACTGGTTGAGCACTTGCTGCATCGATACGGTGCCACGCCCCTTACCGTCAAAGTTACAAAACCGCTCGGTATTGAGCTCCACACACCCAGCGTCGTAGTACGTAGAGGTGCGGGTCACTGCCCCACTATCGAGCCCGGCTGCCATGGTGAGGGCTTTTATCGTTGAACCAAACTCGTAGACGCTTTCAATCAACGGGTTTTTGAAGTCCTCGACCGTAGCGTCGCGGCGATCGTTGAGATCAAAGCTGGGCACCACCGAGAGTGCATAGATTTCCCCCGTCTGAGGATCCATCACAATTGCTCCGGTCACTTCACTTTTATAGCGATCATGAGCTTCGCCCACCACTCGGTCGACCATGTTGGCGACGGTCGGCTCGACCGACAGTATAAGATCGCCCGGGGGCGGCGTGTCACCTTCGGCCGTCGCGCCTAAATTTGAAAATAATTCAGCAAAGAGATTCACCGTGTTTACCTCACGAGGACGAAAGAGCACCTGGTCGTACTGACGCTCCACCCCGTACTTGCCGTGGAGTTCGGTCTCCGAGCGTTCGGTGTACCCCACAAAGCCCAGCATACGTGAGGCCAGGGTGTCACCCGGATAGTACCGCCACTGGTTGCGGTAGAGCTGGACCCCCGGCAGTGAGAGCTTTTTAGCTGCCTCCCCCACTTCGTCCGAGACGCGCGTATCTACCTCGACGTACGTTCGCTCGGGCAGTCCCGCCTTCTCGGTGCACAGAGCCACATCAAGCTTCACCATTACACCAGCAAGAGCTGCACAGGTGCCCACCGGGTCAACAATCAGATTGGGATTAAACGCGAGCACATACCCCTGCTGCACGGTGGCGGCTGAGAAATGACTGCCGTCCTTGGCGGTAAAAAAAACTGAGCCGCGCGTATAGAGGTCGCGTACGGTGTGTACATACTGCCGGGCCGCCTGATCTTCAAAGTGCTGATGGGCATGCACCTGGATGTAGTAGAGGCGGGCAACGATCAGTACGGCGATAGTGATAAGGCAGCCTGCGATAAGCCGAACCCGAAACACCATTACTCGCCGCATACAATAGAATGAAAATTACTCGTCCTCAGTGGGTCGCAGCGCTACGCTGTCAGTACCATCACGACTAACGAAAATCTTTTCCGCGTCACTCTCAAATTGGGCCGAGAGAGCTACCCGAGCGCTCACGGTGTGCTGCGCAATGATAAGTTCGCTTTCAAAGGCGGCAATCTGCGAACGCAGGCTGGCCGCTCGCTTGTCAGCGTCATTACGCAACACCACATCAAGCACCGAGGCGGCCACACAGTACGTGTAGGCCGCCACGAGCGCACACAACACAGCTACCAGTGCCACGCTTAGGCTGGCTGAAGAAGTGAGTCGAGCAGTAGTAGAGACAGGCTTCATGTCGCGGAATAAAGTGTGATCACGTAATGCTTATAATGCGCAGTTTGGCGCTGCGGGCGCGCGGGTTCTCCCGCAGTTCAGTTTCAGATGCAACAATTGGACGCTTGGTAAGGACAGTGGCGCGCCCAGCAGCAGAGAGTCCACGAAAGTGGTGCTTCACGATGCGGTCTTCAAGACTATGGAAGGTAATGATGGCGAGCCTCCCCGAGGGTGCGAGTAGCGGCACCGCTCCTTCAAGAAATTCTTCCAGGGCAGAGAGTTCATCGTTCACCACCATGCGCAGCGCCTGGAAGGTCTTGGTCGCTGGGTGGAGACGACCATGACGATGCCGCGCTGGTACCGCAGAGGCAATCACGTTCACCAGATCAAAGGTGGTTGCGAGTGGTCGAGTCTGCCGCGCCTTTACAATGGCGGCGGCAATCCGACCAGCAAAGCGTTCTTCACCATAAGAACTGATGATGGTAGTGAGTTGGGCCTCGCTCCACTCGTTTACCACCTCATAGGCGGTGTACGAGTACTGCGAGGGATCCCCAAAGGTCATGATGAGTGGTTCATCAACCTGGAAGGAGAAACCTTTCCCACCTTCGGCAAACTGCTCGAGTCGCCAGCCTAAGTCAGCCAGAATGGCAGATACTTCGCCCCGGGCAAGATTATGCTCGCTCGCCACTTCCCCGATCCGGCGAAAGTTGGCTGTACGGAGCGTTACCTGTGGGGCTACCCCCGTGAGGTGCTCGTGGGCACCGCGAACCGCGAGCGGGTCGGCATCAAGTCCGATGTAGTGGCCGCGCTTCCCTAGCTCTCTACAGATAGCCTGTGCGTGCCCGGCTGCTCCCAAGGTGGCGTCGATGACGACACTTTGGGGTGAAAGGCCGAGCGCGTCGACCGCTTCCTTAAGGAGCACGGGTACGTGGCGCATGGTGGTCAATAACAGTGTTAGAGGACGCCGATTGATCCGAGTTTTTCAGCCAGGCTGTCAGCTTCGGATTCAATCATACGTTTGTAGTCATTCCATTTCTTCTCATCCCAAATTTCGATGCGATTGTGGATACCAGCGAGTACGACATTTGTCGCAAGCGTGGCAAAATCTTTCAAAAAATCTGGCACGAGAATACGTCCCACTGAGTCAACCTCCACTTCGACCGCTCCAGCCAAGAAGAATCTGTTGAAGCTTCTTGTATCCGCTTGCCCGAGTGGCAGCTGTCCCACCTTGTCGGTGATCTTCTGCCACTCCATGAGCGGATATACAAAGAGACAGTTATCAAGGCCTCTCGTGATTACAACCGTCTCCCCAAGATCCCTCCGCCACTTAGACGGAATGGACAGCCGTTTTTTGGGGTCCAACGTGTGGTTGTATTCACCAATTAGCATATCTTGATAAGTCTACCGGAATTTCTCCCGATTTCCCACTATCTCCCACCACTCCCACACTATATACCACTCTATCCCACTCGTCTCCACGTTATACACATAACAGGAATATTTACGCACCACAAAACAAAACAGCCTCTCTGCAAAGAGAAGACTGATTGAATGGTAGTGTGTAAAAATGCAGGCTACCACTCCTGCTTTATTGGGGTTTACATTTATTCCTTAACGATACGGTACGTAGCAACCTCAATTGAGTCACCCAATCCCGCATCTGAGTCTGCCCGCTTAACTACTAAATTAATGGATGTAGGAATAATTTCCATTTTAAACTCCCGTGAAAAACCGTTAGTGAGCTCTGACGAAGGTATTGTTGGGCAATTAAAATCTACGCACAGAGTTGAAACTAAATTGAAATCACTTCCACCTGCCAAAACAAAACTGTTTGATAAACCTGCTTGTGAATTTTCCAAAATGAGTGGTAATTTTTTACGTGATGCTTCATCGGGTGTAAATTGCAACATATAGCGACCATACAATTCATTAAGGAATAGTCTTACATTTCCACTTAATGCAATCTCCACATCACTACGATTGCCCACACGCACAAAAGAAACGTGAGTTTCCCATTTAGTAAAGGTTTTCTTGTATGGTTCGAACGTAAGAAGGTTAGTAAATTGCTGCCCAAAAACTTCCTTTCGTTGGTCGGGTGTCAAATCATCAATTTCAGCTCCAAATATGCTGCTTGAAGACGCAAGATGAAATACTTGCACCTCTTGTATTTGTTGCTGGAGTACAGCTAACTCTGCCTCAAGTTCTTTTTCGTTTTCCTCTGAGGTTGAAACGGGCACATTAACAGTAACAGCCTCTTGCGGTTGTTGTTGTACCCCAAGAAAAAACCCTAAGACGGGCATAATTACCAACAAGGCCACTAACAAATATTTAGACCGTGGAGTAGCCTTTAATAATAGCGCAAGAGGTGTGGGCGACTTAGTTGGAGTTACGGTTGATCCAACTGTTTGCTTATCTAGTTGCGGTTCCATAATGCTTTCAAATTATTGATCATTGTATGGTTAATGCTAGCACATACTTAAGCCCCATCAGCCTGCACCTACTGCATTAAATACGTATTTAATGCAGTAGGTGCTTTCATTTGCCGAATGGCCGTGTTTTGTGTTTGAAGGTGCCTGTTGCCTTCTAGTTGACAACTACTTAGTAAGATAGTATAAATTTGGAAGGCAATTTTGCCTACGGAGAGGAGAGACAAGTGACCACTTCGACAGCAGCGCACGAGCTCGAAACCCAGATATCGCTGGGGTGGGTCCGGCGGACGAAGGACAAGAAACGCTGGGCCGTGCTCCTGAATGTCGACCCACGGGAGCCCTCGAGGTTCGGCGCAGCGAAGAAGTTCTTCGAGGCACAAGGGGCGGATTTCATTCCCCACGACAAGTCCAAGCCCTTCCCGTTCATGCTCGACCGGGATCCCGACGAGCACTACGTGTGGTTGGTGCTCCCCGAGGGGTGGCGCATCAGCGACAAGAATGACCCCTTGTGCGAGCTGCCACAGCTCATCACGGGTCTCAGGGACTACGGCGAGGTGTTCGTCACGAATCCCCGCGGGGAGAACGTCGGCCGCGTGTACCGGAGGCAGCCGAGGGAAGGCGGCTACCCGTACGGCGCCTACCAGGGCGAAGGAAATAGGGACGCGCAAGCGGCCTGACCGCAGCTACCGGGGACCCTCGCAAGGGGTCCCCGATCTTTCTTTTTTTTAAAAAACAACTACTGCATACCTTCACCACCCGAAGTATCAGATAATTTAGGCTTCATAAGTGGAAAGAGCTGTGTCTCGCGCAATGGCTTCCCGGCCAAGAAGGCAAAAAGGCGTTCGCCAAAGCCAAAACCGCAGGTAGGAGGCATGCCGTACTCGAGCATTTCAACAAACTCCCAATCGGGCATCATCGCCTCTTCGTCGCCACGATCGAGTAGTAGCTGCTGAGCTTCAAAGCGTGCCCGCTGATCAACAGGGTCATTAAGTTCACTATAACCACGACCCACCTCACTTCCGGCGATAATGGGCTGGAACATTTGTACGGTCTTGCCACCAGGATGCGCTTTTGCAAGCGGTGCTACGAGCGTGGGGTGATTGACCAAAAATGCTGGGCCAGTGATAGATTTACGGCAGTATTTCCATAATGTATCGATAAGACGCTCGCGGGTAACACCATCGAAGGATACGCCAAGCTCCTCGAGTTTCTTCCGCATATCCTCCTCACTGGCAGCAATAATATCAATGCCGGTATCCAACATAATTTGGCCAACGTAATCAATGAGTGGCCATTCATGTGCTAAATCAAAGGTATGGCCACGCGCCGTAAATTCGGTGGTGCCAAACACTTCACGCGCAATTTCGATATAGAGTTCCCGCACTAATTTCATGCCGTCACTATAGTCGGCATACGCCCAGTAAAACTCGAGGTTGGTAAACTCTTGCAGGTGCTCGGGACTGGTTCCTTCGTTTCGGTACGCCCGGCCAATCTCAAATGTTTTTGGAAAACCGGCAGCCATTAAACGCTTCTGCCACAGTTCACCGATGGAGATACGAAGGTACACATCCATATCGAAGTCATTGTGGTGTGTTTGGAAAGGACGGGCCTCAGCACCACCGGTCGTCACCTCAAGTGTAGGAGTTTCCACCTCCAGAAAGCCGTGCCGCTGCATAAACGCTCGCGTCACTTGCCAGAAGCGTGCCTTCTTTACTACTAGGTCACGCAACTCATCATTAAGAAGCAAATCTAGGTAACGCTTACGAAAACGCTCGTCCTCATCTTTAATACCAAAGTGTTCGGAGGGAATGGTTTGCAGGGATTTTGTCAGGACCCGCCAGGCCGTTACCCCCAGGGCGTGCGTACCACGCTTAGTAGTAAACATCACACCCGTGGCCTCTGCGAAGTCACCCAGATCGACTGCGGTATCAAACAGAGCGTATGATTCCGGACCGACTTCTGTCTCAGAGAAAAACAGCTGGATCTTACCCGTGCCGTCGAATACATCAACGAACGCAGAGCCACCATGTACGCGCAGCGCCATAATACGACCAGCGAGCGTCACCACTTCCGCCCGCGCCACAAAACCCTCAACATCAGAGAGTACAGCGGCGTTTTCGTGGGTACGCGTGGTGGTAGCCGGATAGACATCGACACCGGCCGCCACTAGTGCCTGGCGCTTACGCTCACGCTCTTCCCTAATCTCCTCAAATGACGACATATGCGTGACAGTGTAACGGGAATCAAAACAAAAGAAAAGGGTGGCACCTACGGTGCCGCCCTTTTCTTTTGACAAAGCCTTCCTAAAAGCTGACAGGGACGCGAAGCCGAGGAGCGAGTGCCCGAGTCGTACTTAGTGGTACGGTGAGCGGTACGAGCGACGATGACGACAAAGTACCTGGCGCTTTTTGGGAGGCGCTACTCAACCTTGAGCACTTTATACTTCTGCTTCCCCGCTGGCGTATCAAAGGTAAACTCATCACTCTTAGCCTTCCCCATGAGCGCCTCACCGAGTGGTGAGAGGTACGAAAGCTTGTGTTCGTGAATGTTGGCTTCGTCGGAACCCACAATAGTGTAGGTGCGGCTATCCTTGTCCTTTTCTTTCTGAATGGAAACGACAGAACCAAGCCCGACTGCCCCACCCTTCTTTTCGTGAGCCACAATCTTGGCTTCCTTGATGGTCTTTTCGAGATACCCTATGCGCTCCTCGATAGCAGCCTGCATATCGCGAGCTTCCTGGTACTCAGCGTTCTCCGAGAGATCACCGAGGCTGCGCGCGTATTCGAGTGATTCAGCAACTTCCTTACGGCGGACGGTCTTCAGATGTTCGAGTTCTTTCTTTAGCTCGTCAAATTTTTCTGAGGTCAAGAACGCTTGTGAATCTGTCATAGGGTAAGTTAAAAAAGGTTGCGGTTATTATAAGCAGAAATACGGAGTGCGCAAGCACGACTATATTTTCAATGACCAAACGAGCGTAGCGACTATTGGTCATTGATGTCCCGATTTGGTTTACCATAAGCAAATCGCTGGACGATTATGCGGGCGCCTCGTTACTTTCAAGCTTCAGAGCGTAGAAAGTAACGGCGGCGAGCCGCCAAGCAGAAATACGGAGTGCGCAAGCACGAACGCACTACTCAGCGGTCGTGGCCTCGGTCGACGTGGCTAGACCAAGATACTCCGGCCGGTGCGTCTCCATCCAGGTGACGACGTCCCCCATGATGCGGGTGGCTCCCAGCATGTTGCTGCGTGGGGCACGGTCCATCATGATGATAAACGCATACTGTGGATTTTCATACGGGAAAAATCCCGCTGCCCACGAGTTGACGTAGGCGTTCCCAGCACCCACCTCGGCCGTGCCCGACTTGGCGGCAATCGCTACGTTCTGCCGGTCGAGCGAACGAGCGGTGCCGCCCGGGAAGTTGGTAGCCATGCGCATGCCTTCGTGGATCACCCGCAACGCCCCTGGCTCAAGCGTGATTTGGGTTGTAGTACCCTGATAACCTTTTAGTACATGTGGGGTTACGAGGGTGCCACCGGTCGCAATTGCACCATACGCGCGCAGCATCTGCAGTGGCGTCACCAGAAAGCCGTACTGACCAATAGCAGTGAAATACGTGTCACCGAGGCGCCACTCGTCATCAAATTCTCGCTCCTTCCAAGCCGGATCGGGCACCACACCGGCCTGCTCTTCTCCAAGACGAATACCGGTCAGGCTCCCCAACCCAAAGCGCCGATAGTGATCAGCCATTTTGGTGATACCAAGGCCACGCTGGTCACCAAAACCACCTCCGACAATGTAGAAGTAGACGTTTGAGGAAAAGGCAATGCCCCGTCGCATATCCACCACACCGTGCGCCCGCCAGTCGGTAAAGCGCGACGGATTTTCGGGGTTGTACGGGTTTGGAATAACAATTTCACCGGTACTCACAAACTCTTTTTCCGGACTCACAATCCCTTCCGCGAGGGCCGCGTAGGCAACAAAGGGCTTCACGATCGAACCGGGGGTGTACACACCACCGACTACTTTATTAAGAAACGGCAAGCGGGCATCGTTGTTGTAGCGCTCAACCGTGTCGACATCGTCACCATCGGCCATGATTTCTGGATCATAGGAAGGAAAGCTCGTGAGCGCGAGGAGTTCGCCAGTGTGCACGTCCATGATGGCGCCAGCCCCACTACGAAACCCGGCTTGCACACTCGAGGTCGAAATAATCTGGTACATCGCTTCGGAGAGCTCGGCATCGATCGAGAGCGTGACCGGACTGCCAGCCGTCGCTGGTTCAATAGAATGCTCTGCGACAATGTCACCGCGAGCGTCCTCCACCACTATTTTCTTTCCGTTATTGCCACGCAGCTGATTATTGTAGGCCGACTCAACACCACTAATACCGAGGTACTCGGTACGGTAGAAAAAGCCCCGCCGGTCACGCTGCGGGTAGCTCACATACCCAAGCACATGCCCAATACCCAAAAGGTCGGCGTAGGCACGAATAGGAAAGTCGTAGAGGCCACGTTCGTCGCGTTCGTTCCAGGCAATGAGCTGCCCCTGCCGGTCGTAAATTACTCCACGCTCGGCAATGATGGCTGTCTGGGTCACGCTGTTGTTTTCGGCAATGGCGGAAAACTCCTCACCCCGCACCACCTGCAGCATATACACCTTGCCTAAAAAAAAGAGCGTCAGGAGCGTAAATGAAATACCCACCAGGAGCACACTATGGCGCGCCAGTGGCATCTCGCGCTTGCCTTCAAGCCGCCCGCGCTCAAATGAAGGGATGTTGGATGAGTCGAGAAGGATCTCTTCCACTTCCACCGGTGAGGCCCGACGCCTCTGCTTAAAGGGCCACATCATATAAAAGTTGTCGCGCCACCGCGTTCACGTCGTACTAAAAGTACCCGCAGACCAACGAGGAGTACTGTCCCCATAGTGAGAAGTGGCCAGCCGCCGAGCACACCATAGTAGCCGTCGATGAGCGCCATAAGTGGAATAAGTTCAAAGCCAGAAAAGCGCATACAAAAGACTGCGACGCCAATCAGTACCGCCCACCACGGCAGGGCGAAAGCGACTACTACAATCATGAGTAATGAAACGAGGCGACCAATCATAGTGTGGGGATGGTGCTCGTGGCCAGGGATGACGTGGCGCTCGAGGTGGGCACAAGGAGGGCCGCCGCCTCAGGTAGTAAGAATGATTCGGCTATAAGCGCGCGGGTGGATGAAGCGATGTCTTCCGGGTGGCGCGGGGTCACCGGCTCTCGCCCCACGCTTAAGTACCGGAGCGACTGCAGCGAAACCGGCAGCGTCACATAAGCGTATTGCTCAGGCTTCGTGGCGTCTCCTTCCACGTGGGTAATTTCGCCAAAAATGCCCGGGTCGTAGGCGAGGAGAATAACGGTCTGTCCGGAAACCACGCGCACGCCCTGAGGCACGCGTACACGGGCTACACCGCCCCCTACGCCCTCCATAGTGGCCGAAAGCGCTAACTCTGGCACATACACGGTGGACAAGAAGCCTGGGGCCGATACGAGCTCAATAAATGAATAGTCGGCCGCTACTGACACCACACTCCCGACCACCACATCGCGCCCGGCAAATACTGGTGCCCCCACCGTAACGCCGTGTCGGGCTCCTTTATCAACCTGAATACGGTCGTAGGCTAAGAAGGGTGGGCGCGCGATGATGCGTACGAGGAGTCGCTCGGAGGTGGTGTTTCCCACAAACGCGCGCAGCGCAATATTTTCTTCAGTGAGGCGCGCCACGGTAAGTGCACCACCCACTTCGCGGTCGATCTTGGCTTGCAGTTCATCTCGTTCCCGCAGCCAGTCGGCCCGCTGCCTAAAATACATCGGAATGGCCGACGGTGACTCTTGTGCCCACCTTGCAGTGGCGGCAAACGGACTCATAAGCACACTGCCCACTTGACTCAAAACGCTCGGGAGCACGAGGACAATAAGGACGCCGAGCACCACGACAACAACCACCCCCCACCCTTTACGGACGGAGAAGCTGCGGGGAAAGTTCCCCTTCGTTGTCGATGAGAACTTCTTCATATTGCTCAAGTTGCTCGATTATGATACCAGCTCCGCGCACAACTGCACGGAGTGGATCGGGCACCACAATTACCGACACTCGAAGCGCTTCCTCAAGCACCTTAGAAAGACCCGGAATAAGCGCTCCACCACCAGAAAGGAAGATGCCGCGCTGCATCACATCGGCCAACACCTCAGGTGGTGTGGTTTCAAGAACTGTCCGACAGGCCTCAACTATCGTATCGAGGTGGCCAGCAATCGCATCGCGGATATCATTCTCGGTAATAATCACCTCCCGCGGTAGGCCACTCATCACGTCACGGCCCCGCACCACCATATCTTTTATATTGTCACCCGGAGTAACCGAGGCTAAGGCAATCTTGGCGTCCTCGGCTGTTCTTTCTCCAACGTAGACTTTAAATTGATCGCGGATGTAGCTCATGATGGCGGCATTGAGATGATCGCCCGCTGTTCGGAGATTTTTTGCCACCACGATGCCATTGAGCGATATCACGGCAATATCAGTCGTACCACCACCAATATCAATAATCATGTTACCGAGCGCCTTGCCTACTGGGAGCTTGGCACCGATGGCTGCCGCCATGGGCTCTTCTACCAAAAACACATCACGTGCGCCAGCGTTCTTGGCAGCGTCGCGTGCGGCCCGCATTTCGACGTTGGTAATACCGGTCGGCACCGCGATCAGCATGCGCGGCGCCACCAGCATGCGCACACTCGCACGTACTTTTCCAATAAGGTACGACAACATTTCCTCGGTCACTTCAAAGTCAGAAATAACGCCGTCCACAAGCGGCCGCACGACTTCGATGTGGGCCGGGGTACGCCCCTGCATGACCTTCGCGTCGTTTCCGACGGCAACCAGTTGACCGGTTTTTTTATTGACCGCCACAATCGTGGGCTCGTTGAGCACAATGCCCTTCCCTTTTACATACACGAGGGTGTTGGCGGTACCGAGATCAATAGCGAGGTCGGTAGTGACGAGCGCGAAGAGTTTATTGAGGTGACGGGAAAACGCGCTCATGAGGGCCACCATTCTACTACGTCAGGGGGCTAGCATCAAAATCAGCGTAGAGTTCATCCTCGGTGAGGTGACGTACCTGCCCTCCCGCGCGGGTCACTACCTCAAACTTCCCTTCCTCACGTGCCTTGCGACTCGCAATTACCCGATACGGCAAGCCCATAAGATCACTGTCGGCAAATTTTTCTCCCGGACGCAGATCGCGATCATCATAAAGTACGGAAACACCCCGGGCGCGCAGATTTTGGTAGAGACCATCGGCCCAGTCGCGCACCGCCGCATCTTCGAGATTCAGTCCAACGAGGTGGAGAACGTATGGTGCCACGCTCTTTGGCCACACCATGCCCTTCTCGTCAGAAAACTTCTCAACCATGACGCCCATAAGCCGCGTGACGCCAATACCATAGGAACCCATCCACACCGGCACATCTTCACCCTGTTCATTTTTAATAGCGAGCCCTAAGTCGGTTGCTTTCTGCTGGCCGAAGTTAAAGATGTTACCCACCTCGGCGGTTTTTACCGCTTCGAGCTCTTCTCGCTTCACCCCAAGTGACGTGAGTGTTTCGTCACTGAGCACTTCTTCATTGATAGCGATACCCTTTTCACGATTGAGGTAAATGATATCTTCCCCGGCCTCACAGACCGTCTGGAACTCATGGCTAAATTTGGTAAAAGCGCCTCCGGCGGCGAAGGTAATGAAGGTGTCCTCTCCTACCCCAAGACGGGTAAAAACATTCATATAGGCAGTCTTGGTGGATTCGTAGTACGAAAGATGCGTCGCTTCATCGGCGGCAAACGAGTACATGTCTTTCATGACAAACTCGCGTCCGCGCATAATGCCGCTTTTGGCGCGCAGTTCGTTGCGGAGCTTCGTCTGAAACTGATATACCGAGACAGGCAAATCTTTGTAGCTTGCAATGTGCGCCTTCATCATTTCACCAATCGGCTCCTCATGACTCCAGCCAAAACCGACTTCCCCACCAGCCTTGAGCTCAGACTTAAACCACACGTCGACAATCTCGTCACTCCAGCGGTCAGTGCGCTCCCAGAGTTCTTTGCGCTGGAGCGCTGTCATGATAAGTTCTTGGCCGAAGATGGCGTTCATTTCTTCACGGACAATTTGCTTGATCTTTTCCACGACGCGTAGACCAAGTGGTAGGTAGGCGTAGACGCCAGCCATCTCCTTATGAATATAACCAGCTCGAATGAGGAGCTGGGCGTTTTTTGCTACTTCGTCGGCCGGTGCCTCACGGCGCGTTTTGGTAAAGAGATGTGTTTGTCGCATAATCCCCACATTGTAGCGGTAAAGGGTGCTCGCGGTCAAAAAAGTTAAGCCCCGCGACACGAAGTCGCAGGGCTTGGTAATGACTCTCTGTCACCTTGGCGAACTGCGCTCGGTGAGCGCAAACCCACCGACTAACAGTATGGCGAACGGACATAGGATCACCACCAGAAGGAGGAAAGGAGCGTCAGTTACCCAGCCGCTCCCCCCTACAAAAATCACGATGCCCAGGACGTATAACAGGCCTACGGCAACTACGAGCGCCCTCACGATAAATCTGACATACCTCTTCATGATACACCTCCTTGGGTTAAGATTTGCTCTTTAGTTCGACTACTATCATAACACGTATCTACCATATTGTCACTAAGTGAAAATTCGCACCAGGTCGTTATAGGTGACAATCACCATGAGGACCATGAGGAGAATAAAACCGGTAGCATTGAGCCGCGTCACCCAGCGCTGATTGGCCGGCCGCCGAAATACCACTTCGCCCAAAAGCAAAAGGAGGCGCCCGCCATCAAGGGCCGGAAACGGCAGCATATTGATAATAGCGAGGTTGAGTGAAATCACCGCTACAAACATAAATAGTGAAGTAAGACCGAGGGCTGCAGCGTCGCCCACCATTCCCGCGATACCCACCGGGCCTGCTACTTGTGAAAGATCGGCCCCGCCGGTCACGATGCCACTAAGGAGCACGCCAATGCCCACCGTGATGGCAGTCAGTCCCTCCCAGGTGGCTACGGTAGCGCTCTTAAGTGCGGGGAAAAAGCTTTGCTGTTTTTGCTCAACAAGCGCGAGGGAGAGCCCGACCGCTTTGCGGTCGGGCTCTCCCTCAATAAGCCCCGCTATTGGGGTAACTGTCAACGTCTTTTCTTCGTCACCCTCACGGACCGTAAGAGAAATAGTATCGTCCACATGCGCTTGCACAAAAGCTGTGAAAGCTGATGGAGTGAGTGTCGTGAGGGTATGCTCACCGACACGCGCACCGATAATTCGTGAACCAGGAGAAAGTCGCTCAGCCAGTGGACTCTCCGCAATCACTGACGCTACGTAGAGCTCGGCCTCAGGGCCAGCCTGCGCTTCTTCGACCGCCGTTGGTACCCCCAGCATGAATACGGCCACGTAGAGTACCCACGCCAAGATCACATTCATAGTGACGCCCGCAACAAGCACCAGTGCCTGGGCCCACTTGGGCCGAGCCCACATCGCGCGGTGATGATCAGGGTCTTGCTCTTCCCCTTCGCCATGAACAAGCGCCTCACCATAAATACGTACAAAGCCACCCAGTGGCAAGGCATTTAGGGTGTATTCAGTCTCACCCTTTCGCATACCAAACAGCCGCGGTGGGAAGCCAATACCAAACTCATCCACCCGCATGCCGGTTTTTTTGGCGGTAATGTAATGACCCCACTCGTGCACCAGCACGAGCACAAACAGTACGGCCAGGAAAAGGAGAATGGTAGTAATCATTGATCAAGTTCTGATTCTTTTTTCTCGTACAGTACTTCAAGGGTGCGGTTGGTCTCTTCCACCTGCTTTTGAATGGTTTCCTTTTCGGTAAATTTATCATCCTCACCCATACCTCCCTCTTTGAAGCGACGCTCGAGATCTTTTTGCGCTTCGTCACGTGCACCACGTACCGCAATACGAGCGTCTTCAAGCTTGCTCTTGGCAATTTTTTTGAGTTGCGTGCGGCGCTCGCTCGTGAGCTCGGGAAACACCACGCGCACGCCGGCCGAGTCGGTCATCACCGATACGCCCAAATCGGCTTCGCGCAGTGCGCGCTCGAGGGCAACGATCAGCGTCGCATCCCACGGGGCAATGCGAATTGTCCGTGCATCTTCGACACTCACTGAACCGACTTGATTGAGCGGCAGATAACTACCGTACGCCTCGACGCGCACACTATCTAACAGCGCTGGCGTAGCGCGACCTGTTCGCACAGCGGCAAACTCACGCTCGAGCCAATCAGTAATTTCTTTGAGTCGTGGAATAAAGGTAGCATCCATAAAATAAATTGATATACGTCTCTATTCTACCGCGAGAGGGCCGAGAGCGGAAATGACAGGGCAACATCCTCGAGAAGCATTTTATTGCTAGCCCCACGCGTACCAAGCAGCGTGAGCGAGTGCACCAAACGCTGTGCAGTGGCAGCCGGGAGCACCGAGAGACGAGTCGAGAGGTAAGCGAGCCCGCCTTGGCGTACTGCCTCAATCCAGACAGTGTCCTTAGCTTTGCTGCGGCTCTCGGCTTCAGCGATCTTTTCAGCTATAGGGAGACGCAACCACGAAAGTGCGACCGCCACCGCGTCGTCAGCCTGAGGAAGTACTGCGGTCGTGAGCTGTAGTCGTGAGCGTAGTGTTGGTAAAAGTGTCACCCCCGACGGAAATAGGCAGTGAAAAAACACCCCTCGCGGTGGTTCCTCAAAAAGCTTGAGGAGCGCGTTTTGTGCCTCGACGGTGAGTGAGGTCGCCACCACGATAAAGTGCCGCTCTTTGCCACTCACGTCTGTGCGGTGTGCTTCAAGCGACAATGCTCGACTATCATCGATACTCCACGCGATACGCTCGGTGACTGATAACGCTCCACCTGCCGCCGTTATAGCAGCCGCGATAGACGGTAACGCCTCCGCTGCCCCGTAGGTTAGGAGCGCGTGATGTAATGCCATACAGAAAGATTATGCCTGGCGACGACGGTTTTGCAAATCGAGAATATGCTTAATGACGCGACGCAAATAGTGCTCGAAGGTTTCTTCTGGTTCATGCACAATTCCCTGTTCGTAGCGCCAACCATTCATGTAGTCGGTAATGCTCTGACGCGTTTCGGGCGAGGCTCCATCATAGCGCCCAGCCAAAATAAGTGGAATGGTGAGGGGTGCGAGCGCCGCAAACAGCGGGTGCTCTCGCCCTTTCGGGCCCGTGCCAAACAGCCCACTCTTTTTAAAGATCGACCACTCAGACAGGAGTTGATCAAGACCGTTATCCACCTGATCAGTAAACAAAGGGTCGCCAGTAACGCTACTGGTTTCTAGTGATGAGGCGTCGGGGAGATCTTGCGGAGTTAAGAGTCGTCCGCCATCCTGCGAAAGTGGTACCGCGCGGAAACTGGTTGGTTCGCTCGGGCGGGCGGGACGTTCTGACACCGGTGCTGCTCGGGTAGATGACTGAGGGGTGGGTGGCGTAGGCACAACTGGTCGGGGTGGCAGTGGTTCCGGGGTCGGCGCTGGGGCAGACATTGGCGCAGACGCACGGACAGGGATTTCCGCTACTCGGGGCGCTGACGGTGGAACAACTGGTGCCGTTATCGGCGTGGGCGTCGCCTGCACTGCCGGCGCTGGTTGTGATTGCAGTACCTCTTCCACTGCCGCGTAGGCTGCTTCGAGCCGCACCATCGCTGAAGACAGCTCGCCACTCACTCCCCCACCAGCTTTTTTCATTGCCTCGAGTAGCGCTACCATGTACTCGCGTCCGACCACATTATTAATGTCAACCAAATTAACTGGGTTGCCAACTTTTTCATTGACCGCGTGCTTGATAGCCTGGATACGCGCCAAAGCTGCGCTCGCACTCTCTGCAAAAGCATCAGTTGGTGGAGCTACCGGTTGCGGTACCACCTCTGCTGGCGGCGTAGCGCTCTGTGGCGCAGCTTCCGGTACCACTTGCGCACGAGGCACCGCTGACGGGGGTACCGGAGCAGATACTGCAGGTGCAGCTTTTACCTCAACTTTTTCAGGAGCCTTTTTTTGTGTTGAAACAGGAGCAAATCGTGGTGCGGGGCGCTGGTTACCAAATGGCCGCGGTGCAGAAGGTGCTACCAAGCTGGCTGGCTCGCCTCCACGTGGTGCATTTTTTTCCTTCGCTCCAAACGGTACGGGCGCAAGGCTGTGAGCAGCAATTTTTTGTTCAAGTGCCCGCCGCACGGTGGCGTCACCACCACCGTTACTATATTGAAACACCAAGTCGCGCACTGCACTTTTTTCAGCAGCCGAAAGGCCGCTTTGACGCACAGCATAGAGCAGCGCCATAACGCCAGTTTGTGAATTTAAATCAAATCCACTACCCATACCTAAAGAACCTCCTGGGGGCATACAATTTCATCATAGCACTGTGCGCGCCTACGGCGCGCACAGTGTCTGTGGGAAACATCTTTCTCTTTATTTTTCTTCTTTCACTTCTCTTCTCTATTTTCTTTTCTCTCTTCACTCTTCTCTATTTTCTCTATCCTCTATGTTTCTATTTTCTTTTCTCTATTCAGCACTATTCACTCTCCATACCACTGCGATCGGCACGGTGGTGGCGATGAGCGTGGTCGTGCCGCGCCTCGTCGTGATGTTCGCCCGTAGTACCCACTGCCCCTGCGCCAGCACCATCAGGCACATTTACCGCACCATCCCCCAAAACCTCGACCGCTTCATCCCGAAAACGCTGCATTTCACTAGCGAGTGTATCGGCAAATGCGGGGTACTTTTCTATGAGCGCCATCATCAGTTCTTCCCCGACTCCAGCTTCGGCGAGAAATGTTTCAAAGGCACCATGTTCCTGCTCACCTAGGTCGAGAGTAAACTTGAGCAAGGCAGACTCAATAACTGTTTCTCCAACTTCCGCCAAAAACACCTCCCGTTCCTCATCAGACAGGTTAGAGAGACCAAGAACATCATGAATACTCCTAGAAGGTTGCATAAATTACCCAATTAATCTTCAATCGCAGTTATTTCATTAATTAGCTGTGACATATCATTTGGTTTGTGTACTAATAGGTAATTAATGATTTCGTCATAGTGTAGGTATTGTTCGTCACGAGGCGAAGTGGATGGCAACAATTCTAAAAGTTTTGGCAGCATTTCCAAAAAACGTTCCAGGGCAACGCGATTCACAGGAAATCCGCGCACTACTGGATTTGTGGTGATTTCATCAATTTGCTCAGCTGACATCTCGGCTAGCGCACGTAGATCTACTAAAGCGTGTGACTCGCGGAAGAAGTCTAGAGGACTAACACCATATGAGCGATTATTGAATAACCGATCAAAGAAAGTTACGCGAGGGGGAGTGAATAGCGCATCAAATCCCACACGATCTTCTGTAAACTTGGCAAGGCTTTCCGCTAAAGTTGGTGCTGGATATCGTAATGCTACAGCAAAGTCAAAATCTGGTTTACCTAATTGCAATTCATCAGGAATGAGCAGATTCTGTGGCGTAAGAAAGCGATCATGAAGGTCACTAAATAAACGCTGTCGCAGCGCCTCTTGGCTCTCTCCAGCCCGCGGAAGAGTATCAAGGTCATTTTTCCGCGCTAGTTCAAATAGAACGGTTTCGCTTACTTTAGTGAAGCTCTGCAAACGCTCTTCATAGGCTTCGAGTGCAGTCGAGTCCTGCAACTGCTGTGACATCTCGGTCAGATACCGTATATAGGCCGCGTCAGTAATAAGGCCGTGGCGAAGTTCGGGCACGCCTCTAGCCACAGCAACAGTGTTTTCTACATTTGTCCCGGTTACTCTCAGTTCACTGGCTGTGATGGGATTACGAAGGGGTTCAAAGATTCCTGCAGTGGGTGGTGGTGGGATAGAGGCAGGGTTTGGTACAGAGTCGACCGAAGTATTGGCCACCTCGAGTGGAGCAACCGCAGGAGGATACGCCGGCGCAGCAGACGCGTCAATAACTTCCGAGAATCTTGGAACTGCGCTAGGCGCACCAGGAACAGGGCTATCTAGTTCTACACCGGGCACACCAGGTAGTGACCGTGGCGGTACAGACAAAGCCGGCCCTTCCCCAGCCACTGGTGGGGGAACTACTCTCATGCCAATTGGTTGTGGCGTACCAACATTGGTAGCAGTTTCTGAAAGTGGAGTTGGAGCGCCCCTAAACCTCGGCAGCGTCTCACTACCCGTGGCACCGGACGGAACACTCCCCATTCTCATGGGCTGATATGTTGGGGGCTCTGTATTTACACCACCACGAGCTTCCGGAAGTGGCGCAAAGGGTTCACGCGTAAGATTGCTAATGCCACGATTTAACTCCCCCATTACCGCAGCTCTTGATGCCTCGGCAGCGGCAAGATTCTCTTCGGCTGCGGGGGTAGGTACACTCCCAGGCGTAACGCGACGCAGCCGTTCATCAAGGGCTGCTGCAGCGCGTCCTTCTGCTCGTACTTGATCAGCCATTCGATCGATCACCGCCTCTCTTACTCGCACTGCTTCAGGGGTCTGGTCGGCGGGCGAAAAAGCTTCTTCTAAACGCACCGTGGCAGCACCAGCCGGTCTGGCCACCGGTGCTTCAGGTAAAGGCGCTACAGCCGCGACTGGACCACCAGGAAAAGGTGGTGCGTCCGGTGGTGGCGGTAGTACGGGCGCACGCTCAGCAGCAATAGCAGCATCGAAGCGACGGACCAGCTCATCAACTTTCAATGTCTGGCCAGTGTAAATACGATCTACATGCTGAGGACGCCCACCGCGCGCTTCCAGCCCAATCTGATTGCGTAGCTCTGGATCTCTTTGCACTGCGTCAGTCAAATTTTGTAAGATAGTGTTAAGTCGAGCACGGGGGATGCCTTCAAGTGATGCTCCTGGTAGTTGTCGATACTGATCACGAATTATTAGCTGTAGTTTGTTACCTTCCTGTACGCGGTATTCAATGTTGTCGGGTACAGCAACACCGGTTCCTCCTTCAAGAAGTTCCTGGTATTCAGGACCATTATTGCCAGAAAGTATAGGTGGGATGGATTGACCTTCAGGACCATTAGTTCCGGAAAGAATTGGAGATAATGTCTGACCTTCGGGACCATTGATGCCAGACGGTCGCGGTGCGGGTTGTGCTTGATACTCAGGACCATTGATGCCAGAAAGAGTTGGGGGTCTGTTTGTGCGAATATCTGCAAGTTCCTGGTATTCAGGACCATTAGTTCCGGAAAGAATTGGAGATAATGTCTGACCTTCGGGACCATTGATGCCAGACGGTCGCGGTGCGGGTTGTGCTTGATACTCAGGACCATTGATGCCAGAAAGAG